>CAYOWG010000076.1:0-5709 GCA_964407605.1 uncultured Sulfurospirillum sp.
AGTGCATCTCTTTCAGAATCTTTCTTAAAAGACTCCTCTAGCATTGCTGCAAAATCCATCTCCTCTATATCATCTACAGCTTCAGTTTGAACTGTCTCGTTCGCCTCATTTACCATTATATTCCCTTGTTTTAATTTGATTTTTATACAAGCAGTATCAAGCTGGTAGACTTGATTTGCATAAAATTGGACTATTATACTTTAATTTTGCTTATTTTTCCAGTAACTTTCTCAATAACCCAATCAGGAGTCGATGCACCAGCAGTTATACCGCATAATTTTTTGCCTAAAAACCACTCTTCCTTTAACTCTTTTTCATTTTCTATCAAAAAGCTATCCGAACAACACTCTTTTGATATATTAAAAAGCTGTTTTGTGTTTGATGAGTTTTTTCCACCAATAACCACCATCACATCAGACTCAAGAGCCAACTCTCTTGCTGCATCTTGATTTTCTAGTGTTGCATTGCAGATAGTATTAAAAACTCTAACCTCTTTATGATTCGAGCATAAATAATCTACTATTTTTAAAAACTCTTCTACTTTTCTTGTTGTTTGAGCTACTATGGCTACTCTTTGACGCAAGCTTAACTTTTTAACGGCCTCTACACTCAAAACAACTTTTGCACCATTTTTAGCATAACTCTGAACTCCCCTTACTTCAGGATGATTTTTATCACCAAATATAACAACTTCATAACCCTCATCACTCATCTGTTCACAAATCTGCTGAGGTTTAGTCACATAAGGACAAGTTGCATCTATGATTTTAGTGCCACTTTTTGAGAGAGTATTTAAGTCTTCCTTTGTGATACCGTGAGTTCTGATTATCGCTTTTTTTATGCCTTTGGCTTCACTTACATCTTTTAGAGTATCGACATTAAAGTTGAGTTTTAGTCTATTGATCTCTTCGTTATTGTGTATCAAAGGTCCTATTGTTGAAGCATCTGGAGAGTTTTGGGCTATATTGATGGCTCTCTTCACTCCAAAACAAAAACCGTAGTTTTTTGCTAACTTAATCCGCATAATCTACCTTTGCTATCTCGGACAAAAGCTCTACAAAGTTTGGAAAAGATGTCTGTATGCACTGTGTATCTTCTATACTCATAGGAGTTTTTAGCCCTGCAATCGCAAAGCTCATAGCAACTCTATGGTCACCATAACTCTTAACACTAGCACTCTTTAACTCTCCACCTATTACTTCATATCCATCTTCAAACTCATCTACATGTAAGCCACATTTTCTGAGATTTTCTACCACACAAGAGATTCTATCACACTCTTTTACCCTAAGCTCTTTAGCATTTTTTACTAAAGATTTGCCCTTGGCACACCCAAAAGCGATACTTAAAGCAGGAAGCTCATCTATAAGCCAAGCTATATTGTCCTCGACAACTACGCCCTTCAAAGGTGCATACTCTACAACTATATCTCCAACACTATCATAGCTATTTTCTCTCTCTATAAACTCTACTTTCGCTCCCATTTTTTGAAGAACTTTATATGCTTCAACTCTCGTAGGATTTAAAAGCATATTTTTTAAAGTTACTTTTGAGTTTGGAGTGATGGCAGCTGCAAGAGCAAAGAAAAATCCACTCGAAGGGTCATTGGGGACTGTTATATCTAAAGGTTTTAGTGGTCTTGTTATAGGATTTAGTGTTATGCGTACACCTTGCGAGACTATATCAACTCCCATGGCTCTAAGCATCTTTTCCGTATGGTCGCGGCTCAAAGTTGGCTCACTTAGAGTCGAAACACCTTTTGCCCTAAGTCCAGCTAGTATCAAAGCACTCTTTACTTGGGCTGAAGCAATTGGGCTATCATAGTTAAAAGCCTCTAGTTTTGCTCCTCTTATGCTTATAGGAGCTAGCTCACCATCCTCTCTCCCATCGATCATCGCTCCTATCTCTCTTAGAGGATTTGCTACTCTTTTCATAGGACGGCTTGCGAGATACTTGTCTCCGTGAAGCACAAAATGCCCATCTAAAGAGGACAAAAAACCCATCAAAAGTCGTATAGCAGTACCAGAGTTTCCACAATCAAGCACGCAAGCAGGCTCTTTTAACTCTTTTGGTGGAGTTATGACCAAGCTCCCATCTTTTTTCTCAACACTAGCACCTAGACTTTGAGCGATACTAAGCGTACAAAGCGTATCTTCTGCATTTAGAAAGTTTCGCACCACTGAGGGCTTATCGCTTAGAAGTGAAAAAATCGCACATCTATGTGAGATAGATTTATCACTAGCAATCTTATCTGTTTCATATACAAACTCGCCTTTTGGCGATACGCTCAAGCTACTCATCTTACTCTTATCCCAAACTTATCTTCAAGTGAATTTAAAATCTCTTGAAGCATATTTGCCACCTCTTCGTCCTCAAAGGTTTTCTTATCTGATTGAAAGTGTAGCCTGATAGTCAAGCTGACTTTATCACCAAAAGCGTCATCTTCGTATATATCTATAGGATAAAGCTTTACTAGCTCTTTTGGAGCGATAGAGTCTATATATTTTTTAAGCTCAGAAAATCTCATATCTTTTAAAACCATAAGACTTAAATCCCTAATACTCTCAGGAAACTTAGAGTAAGACTTCGCCTCTTTTCTCTCATAAGGAAGCTCATCCAAGTCAAGCTCACACATATAAGTATGGCTCAAATCAAGCTCTTTCTCAACACTAAGATGTACTCTTGATATGTACCCTATATCTTTGCTGTCTTTGATTACTCTAGCATACTCATAAGGACTACTTAGATTGTCTTTACATGTAGAGGCTTCAAGCTCAAAGCTACCAACTATCTTACTAATAATATCAGCGAACTTAAAAAAATCAATCATTAAAGGCTTGCCGTGATTTGATACTTTTCCAGATTCTACTTCGCCACTAAAAACAAAAGCGATCTTTGTTGTTTCAACTCTATTTTTATCAAAAACTGTTCCAACTTCAAAAAGCTTTATACTTTTTTTACCAAACTTCTCATTTCTGCTTACTGACTCAAGCATGTTTGGTATCAAAGATGAACGCAAGGTATCAAGCTCATTGGTTATAGGGTTTGCTACATCTCTTTTTTTATAGACTGTTGTCAAGCCATATCTTTCCACTCTTTCACGATGATCAAATACAAAATGTAGAGTTTCAAAAAAGCCAATTCCTACTGAGCGGTGTCTATACATCTTTCTCTTTTGAAAACTGTGATATGAGTCATTCATCCTGCTTTTTTCAGCAAAAACAAGTGGTTTTGAAGCGATATTGTCTATGCCTACTATGCGAACTATCTCCTCGCATATATCTTGGATATTGAGTATATCGTGACGATGCGTGGGAATTTGGATGTTTAAAATACTCTGTTCGCTGTTAAATATAACTCCAAAACCAAGTCCTTTTAGTATCTGAATGACTCTGTTTTTAGGAATCTCTTCTCCGATTATGTCTGCAATTTTATTTAAATCTACAGATATTCTAATCTCATCACTGTCTTGAACTACTTGTTGAGCTCCAGCATATATCATTATCTTTGAATATTTCTTTAAAAGCTCTATCAGATAGTCCATACCAAAATCCAAATCAGGCTCACTCCCACGACTTGAGAGATAAAGATGCCTATCTGATTCTAGTTTTTTATTAGCACTATTTACTGATATGATTTCAGGATGTGTATAGTTTGCCTCTAAGATTATTTTAGTATCACTGCACTTCGCTTTTGACTCCTGTGATTGTGAGATTCCCACCAAAGAGACCGCTTGTGCATTTTTGCCAAACACTGCATCGAGTCCATTGGTTTGTTTTTTTATCTTTATTGTTGCTTTTGAGTCTTTATCGGCAAAACATGAGTGAGAGTAAGCTCTTAGAAGAACCCCTGTTGTATATGTTGCATACTCCACAACTCTCTCTAGTTCGGTCGGCTTATACAGTTCAGCAATAGCCAAACGCAAGTCAATCAAAAATGAGCTTTTTATCTCCTCTTTATCATAAGCTCTATACAACAAAGAAGAATCTACTTTTTCAGTTGCAGAAACATTTAAAACTCTTCCAATTCCTAACTGATGCTCATCATCTTTACTCTCAAAAGTCACTAAATCCAAGTTATAAGGAACACTCAAATCTCGTGCAACCCCATGTATGCTCAAACAATCTCCACGGTTTGCAGTTAGTTCAATCTTGATTATGTCATCATTGACAAGCTCATACTCGCTAAACTCTTTACCTAAAATAAGCTTACCGATACTATCATCCAAAACCATAATCCCATCGCCCATTACAGGAAGCCCAAGCTCCTCAGATGAGCAAATCATACCGCTTGAGTCAAGCCCTCTTAATTTTGCTTCTTTTATCTGCATGCCATTTGGCAAAATCGCTCCAACTTTTGAAACTACTACATGTAAACCAGATTTTACATTGTTTGCACCACAAATTATCTGCTTGACTTCACTACCCAAATCAACCTCACAAACGCTAAGTTTATTAGCATTAGGATGTTTTTTGCATGTCAAAACTTTTCCAACAACTATATCTTTGGGAACTCGTATCTTGTTTAGACTATCAACCTCTAATCCTATAGCATTTAGAGTGTTACAAATATCTTCTGAGCTTATATCTTTTAAATCTATCCACTCACTTAACCATTTTTTTGTCAATATCATCTAAACTGCTCCAATAATCTCAAATCTCCCTCAAACAGCGAACGCAAATCTGGTATCTTATGTAAAAGCATAGCAAACCTCTCCACACCAAGCCCAAAAGCATATCCACTAACGCCTTCATAGCCAACAGCTTTGAAAACATTTTCATCAACATAACCACTACCAAGGACTTCAAGCCACCCTGTATGTGAACAAACACGACAACTCTCTTGCTTACAAAAGATACAACTTATATCAACTTCTGTACTTGGCTCTGTAAAAGGGAAAAAAGAGGGACGAAAACGAACTTCAACCTCACCAAACATATACTTCAAAAAATCCTCTAGTATATATTTTAGATTTGCAAACGACACTTCGCCACTCTCACCAACTACAAGCCCTTCAACCTGATGAAACATAGGAGTATGGGTCAAGTCATAATCCCTCCTAAAAACAGCTCCAGGAGCAATCATACGAATCGGGGGCTTCTCTTTTAGCATAGTCCTAATCTGAACAGGGCTTGTATGAGTACGAAGAAGCATACTATCTTTAAAGTAAAATGTATCTTGCATATCGCGAGCAGGATGATGTTTTGGAAGATTTAAAGCTTCAAAGTTATGAAAATCGTCCTCAACCAAAGGACCCTCTTCTATGGAAAAGTTCATACCTATAAAGTACTCTATAATCTTATCCATGGTATCCATAACAGGATGCAATGCCCCAGCCTCACTAGTCGTATTAAAAAGAGTTACATCAACACCATCTTTTTTCATCTCATAAGCTATCGCTTCAGACTCTAAGATAAGTTTTTTATCACTCAATAAGTTTAAAAAGTGCTCTTTGTCTTTGTTTAGTTTTTGTGCAAAATCTTTTTTTTCTTCATTTGCTAAAGTCTTCATCTTTGCAAACTCTCCTGCAAAGTAGCCTTTTTTACCAAACATCGAGACTCTTGTCTGCTCTAACTCTTTTAAAGAGTTACAAGCTCTTATCTGCTTTTCCATCTCTTCTTTCAATTTATGCCTTCAATAATTTTTTTCTATTTTATTGAAATATTAATTATAAAGGGATTAAATCCTATTTTATAACTAGACACTCTA
>CAYOWG010000077.1:0-5630 GCA_964407605.1 uncultured Sulfurospirillum sp.
ACTTGTCCTTAATTTAGGTTTAAGCAAAAAGTTTTTTAACATTTTCTATCCTTGAACTCATATTTAAAAGAAGCATATCCGCAATCACAATAGCCATCATGGACTCAGCAACCACACTGCCCCTAACGGATATACATGGGTCGTGTCGTCCCCTTAAAGCACAGTTTTGCTCGGTGTTTGAAGTGTCTACTGTGTTTTGATTTATAAAGATTGATGGAGTTGGCTTAAAGTAGACTTTTACATCTATATCATCTCCATTGCTGATACCACCCAAAATCCCTCCGCTGCGGTTTGTTACAAATCCATCTGATTTGATATGATCATTGTTTTGTGAGCCTCTTAGTGTTGAAGCGTTAAATCCCTCTCCTATCTCTACTGCCTTTGCTCCATTTATCCCCATCATAGCTTCTGCTATGACCGCATCAAGCTTGTAGTATATGGGTTCTCCTAGTCCGATTGGGGCATTTTCTACCCTTACATGTACGGCTCCTCCTACTGAATCATGAGCCTTTTTGGCAGAGGTTATGGCATTTTTCCAGCTTTGTTCTTTTTCTTTGTCTAGTGCAAATATCTCACTATTTTTTACATAATCAAAATCAAGATTATCAGCTTTTAATCCTGCTATCTCACACACTCCGCTCTTTACGCATATGTTCACTTCTTTTAAGATGAGTTTTGCAATCGCCCCAGCAGCTACTCTTGCGGCTGTTTCTCTTGCACTGCTTCTTCCTCCGCCTCGATAATCTCTTAGGCCATACTTATGAAAGTAGGTAAAATCAGCATGTCCTGGGCGAAAGATATCTTTAATATTGTCATAATCTTTACTTTTTTGATTCTCATTAAATATAAGCATGGCTATGGGAGTTCCTGTACTAAGTCCCTCAAAGACACCACTAAATATCTCGACCTTATCTCCCTCTTTTCGTGCAGTCGCAAACTTGTTTTGTCCAGGCTTTCTTCTATCAAGCTCACTCTGAATAAACTTTTCATCTACATGTAAGCCTGCAGGAACGCCATCAACAATGCATCCTAAGGCTTTTCCATGCGACTCTCCAAAGGTTGTAAAAGTAAACTTCTTACCAAATATATTTGACACTATTTATCCTTTGATAATAACTCTAAGGCTATTTTAGCAGCATTTTGCTGAGCTTCTTTTTTGCTTTTCCCAAATGCTTTAGATATCAATTTTCCATGTATATTTACGGAGACTTCAAACTCTTTTTGATGATCTGGCCCAAAAGAACGCTCCAAAATATATTCAGGAGTTACTCCTTGGTTGGCTTGAGTGAATTCTTGAAGTGTTGTTTTGTAATCTCTAAAAATAGTATCTAAATCAATCTTAGGATAAGCAGATTCTAAAATTAGAACAACAATAGAGCGAGTCCTTTCTAGTCCTGCCTCAAGATACAAAGCTCCAACTACTGCCTCAAAAGCGTTTGAAAGTAAAGATGATTTTTCTCTGCCTTTGTTATTTTCTTCAGCAGCTGATAGGTAGATGCACTCCCCAATCTTCAGTATGCGAGCTAGCTTCTCAAAACTTTTTTCATTCACAATTGAGGCTCGTAGCTTTGAGAGATCGCCCTCAGGAACATCTTTAAAACTAAAGAACAGGTACTCTCCTACTATGAGGTCAAGTACAGCGTCCCCTAAAAACTCTAGTCTTTCGTTGTTATAGTGTTTTTTATAACTTTTGTGCGTAAGTGCCTCGATTATCAGGTTTTGATTTTCAAACTGATAATCCAGACGCTTTTGTAGCTCTTTTACCTTTTTATTCATGTACTTCCTTTGCGATGTCAAGTGTGGGTGTCTTTTATTTCTTTACTGAAAAGAGACACTCTCTTCATATATCTTTTGCGTGATTACTGGTTCTATATTTGCAGAAGCGATAGCTTGACAGTTTGGGCATCTATAAAAATGCACAGGAAAACTGTTTTTACAATCATCACAAATATACTCAAAACTGAGTGATGCTTTTTTGTACCCAATAGCATTTAGGTTTGACAAAACCTCAAGTTCAAAGTAGTGATGCTCTTTGTATTGGGTTTTTATCAGCCCTCTCGCACTGCATATTTGTTGCACTATTGGAGCTTTACATGTAGATATATCAAACCACTCTAAATCTACCATCCATAGTAAGTCTAAAAGCTTTTTGTGGTCAAATTTGTTAAACAGTTCTAAATCTACTTCTGATTTTGTTATCTGCCAAAACTCAAAGATTTTTCTTTCTAAAAATGCTGCATTTTCAAGTAGCTTTTTTAGTCTAACGAGCTTCTCTTTTTCATTCAACTTGTAGTCATATATGATAGAAAGAGAGCTAAGATAGTCTCTTTGTTTGCTAACTTTTGCTCCTAGTTCTTCAAGTGAATCTAGCACCTCTATAGCTCTATCAAACTCTTTTAGCTTTTCATAGCTAACGCTTAGATGTTTCAAAGACTCTTCGTTGCGTGGATGAAGCTTTAAGGATTCCAAAAATACTTCACTGCTTTTTCTCAAAAACCCAGCATTAAAATATGTTTTCCCAAGTTCGCTTAAGATATACTCTTTTTCTTCTCTCTTTTTTGTTCTATCGAGTGCCAAAAGATATAGTCCTATTGCTTTTTCAAAATCTCCACTTTTGCCATATCCATGAGCCAAAAGCACTAAAGATTCAAGTGGAATCGTCTTATCTTTAAGAAGTGACTTAAACTCGCCCTCATCGCTTACTATCTCAAAACGCTTTATAAAATTTTCTATCTCTACTTTTTCCTCTTGACTCTTGTAAGCTCCCCACCAATAGTTCACAAAAGAGATAAGAAAGATAGCAGAAAAAAGTATAATAAGCCCAACCATAGGGTCGCGATACTCTAAAAACATACCGCCCATAAATACTCCTTGATATAAAGAAGATTATTATAGCGAATTTAGTATAATAGCAAGTTAAATAGTTCTGTGCTTTGCACAAGCTTCAGTCGCGAGGAATTTAACTCGGACTTGTTCGAGTTAAAGGGGGCAATAAAATAATAGATAATAATTCGATAGAAAACCTCAAAACCAGACTTGATATCGTTGAAGTAGTTGGACACTATGTCGAGCTAAAAAAGAGTGGTGCAAACTGGAAATGCGTCTGCCCTTTTCACGATGACAGCAACCCCTCTTTGGTGGTCAGCCCATCAAAGCAGATATATCACTGCTTTGCTTGTGGAGCTGGTGGGGATAGCATCAAGTTTGTGATGGAGTATGAAAAGCTAAACTACCCTGAAAGTATAGAAAAACTTGCTTCAATATACAACTTTTCGCTTGATTATACTGCTAGTGACGGCAAGATAAAAGAAGATAGAAAACTCCTTGAAAATATAAATATGTTTTTCAAAAAAAACCTTGACTATAAAAAAGAAGCTTTAAAATACATAAAAGATAGAGGTATAGGAGAGGCTAGTATTGAGAAGTTTGAGCTTGGCTATGCTCCAAGTTCATCTGAAAACCTTAACTTTTTAAGCTCAAGCGGATACAGCATAGCAGAAGCAGTAGAGTGCGGAGTAGCTGGCATCGGCGACAATAACAAAAACTATGCAAGATTTATAGAGAGGATAACTTTTCCAATCCGTTCAGCTAGTGGCAAGTTAGTGGGCTTTGGTGGACGAACCATCACAGGGCATCAAGCCAAATATGTAAACTCACCCCAGACAAAACTCTTCAATAAATCATATCTACTATATGGCTACAATATCGCGAAAGAGAGTGTTTTTCAACAAAAAACGATCATAGTAACTGAGGGCTATCTTGATGTTATCATGCTTCATCAAGCTGGTTTTACAAATGCGGTTGCGACTTTGGGGACTGCTTTGACAAAGGAGCATATACCTCTTATAAGTAGAGGAAATCCAAGAGTTGTGCTAGCTTATGATGGCGATAACGCAGGAGTTGGGGCTGCTTTGAAAGCTTCGATGCTGTTAAGCGCTGCAGGGATTGATGGTGGTGTAGTTTTGTTTACTGATGGTAAGGACCCCGCTGATATGGTGCAAGATGGGCAGAGTGATAGACTAAATAAGCTTTTTCATAATCCTCAGCCTTTTATAGAGTTTGCTTTGGAAAAAATGGTAAAAAAACACAACTTGCAAAACCCTCATGAGAAACAAAAGGCACTTGAAGAGGGTAGTGCATTTCTTAAAACGCTTCCAAGCGTGGTAGCTAGTAGCTATAGAGGACTTTTATCAAGTATGCTCAACATAAACCAAAATCTTGTAAAAGTCCAAACCCACCAATCCAATAGACTAAAAGGCAAAAAAAGAGTTTTTGAAGATACTTTGGAACTTACTATCATCAAAACGCTATTGACCAAGCCCAATTTAATAGAGACTCTTTTAGATACAATAGACGCCGATATGTTTAAAACTCACAATATGGAGCTTTTAGCACTTCTAAATGACGACAAAGAAAATCCAAGCTTGAGAAATATCCTTCTTCGTGATGATATAAAGATATATGATGAAGATGAGCTAAATGCTTCTATGATAAACTTCTTGTTTAGTTTTTATAACAGTAAGCTAATTGAGATAAAAAACTCTGATATGGACTACAAAAACAAGAGTTTTACGATACGAAATATCCAAGATAAGATATTTAAATTAAAACAAGGAAAACTAGTAAAATATGACAAATAAACGACACGCTTTAGCACTTTTTAGTGGAGGGCTTGATAGTATGCTAGCTATCAAACTTATGGTAGAGCAAGGCATAAGAGTAACAGCGATAAACATGAACATAGGCTTTGGAAGTAGAACTGACGAGAGCGAAACTATGAAAAGAAGAGCGGAGCTTGCTGGAGCGGAATTTAGGATAATAGATGTTAGAGATGAGTACATAAAAAAGGTTCTTTTCAATCCAAAATATGGCTACGGAAAACACTTCAACCCGTGTATCGACTGTCATGGCTTTATGTTTAGAGTTGCAAAAGAGTACCTTGAAGAGTTAAAAGCTGATTTTATAGTAACTGGCGAAGTTTTAGGGCAAAGACCTATGAGTCAAAGAGCAGAAGCACTTGATTTGGTTAAAAAACTCGCACTTGATGAAGATGACTTGATACTTCGTCCACTCTGTGCTAAAAATATGCCGATAACAAAGCCAGAACGAGAAGGTTGGGTTGAGCGAGAAAAACTCTTGGATATTAGCGGAAGAAACAGAGAAGTTCAGCTCCAACTCACAGAAGACTTTGGCTGGGAAGATTTTCAGAGTCCTGGTGGCGGATGTCTTTTAACTGATACAAATTTCACAAAAAAGATGAGAGAGTTTTTGGAGCATAGTCCTTTACATGCAGAAGATATAGATGTACTTAAAAACGGTCGCCACCTAAGACTTCCTGATGGTGCAAAGCTTGTTGTAGGAAGAGACCAAGCAGAAAATATCTTTTTGGAAAATGTGATAAATGATAAGTATATAAAAGTAAAAGTAGATGAAATCCCAGGACCTTTTGCCTTGCTTTCTTCTAACGCAAGCAAAGAAGATAGAGACTTAAGTGCGAGACTAGTACTGACTTTTACGAAAGTAGTTTTGGGTAGAAGATACAGTGTACATGTAGGAGATGAAACTATCAATGAGCTTCCTTTGAGCACAAGAGAAGATGCCCACAAGTATTTAGTATAGCTAGGTTTTAA
>CAYOWG010000078.1:0-5599 GCA_964407605.1 uncultured Sulfurospirillum sp.
AACCAACGGCCACCTCCTTAAAAGGGAGATGCTCTACCAGCTGAGCTAACAAGACATTGAACTCGGATTATGCAATAAAATGGCTAAAATAGCAATTATCATTGCATAATCCGAGTTGAAGTTACTCTTCTCGTAATGAGGTTGAAATTATAGGCAAATAAACTACTTTTGTCAAGAGTTTTACTACTTTTAAAAAAATATATCTTTGCCTACATAAAGAAGTAATTTTAAAGCATGGAAACAACTCTGTTTTTGTATATACGCTCTATCGCCACTTAAAAGAAGTCGCTCTATAAGTATGTCGCCATTTTTTGCACGAGCTCCTACAAAAACTGTGCCTACTGGCTTAGATTCACTTCCTCCTTGTGGACCTGCAATCCCACTTGTGGCTACTGCAAAATCAGATGAGCTTCTTTTCAAAACCCCCTCAAGCATCTCCCGTATGCAAAGCTCACTCACTGCACCATAGCTTTTAAAAGTGTCATCGCTAACACCAAGCCAAGCTTTTTTTATGGAGTTAGAGTAGCTTACGATACCTCCTTTAAAAATCTTTGAAGAACCATCAATACTCGTAATCATGGCAGCAATCGCTCCACCAGTACAACTCTCAGCCGTAGCAACTGTTTTATTCGCTTCTTTTAATGATTTTACGAGATGAGTCAATACATCTGGACTTGCTATAAACTTCTCAGGAAATAGTGCTTTGACTGACTTTAAAAAACTCTCTATATTGCCATACTTATATGTACTTGCCTCCACAAGACTCCAACCCTCAACCATCGAAGTAGTTGCTAGTTTTATCTCGTAAGTATCTGCAAGTGGCTCTAGAAGTATCTTTGTTGAGCTTTCATCTAGCCCTATAAGTGAAAATTGTGTACTTTGCTCTTTGGGTGCAAAAAGTATATTGGGTAATTTTTCGTTTTCCACTCCCCTTAGTATATTGATTTGTCTATCTTCATACTCTAAAAGATAAGAGTTATCTTCAAAGCTTATAGCTTTTGAAGGCACAAGGGTTTCGTTTTTTAGCTCTAAAACATCTTCACTAAGTGTTGCTATAATTTTACCTATTATATTAAAGCTATCGCTAGAGGCTATTATAATAGTTTGTTCTGATTCTTTTAAAATCTTGTCTAATGTCTCAAATAGAGGTGTATCATTTTTGTCCAGAAATATCTTTTGTTTTGGTATCCCTACATGTAGAGCTATTTGAGAGTCAATATATTCCAAAAATGGTCTATTTATCTTGAGTGATTTTCCTACTATGATGAGAGTTGTGGTCATTGTATTCCTTTTTGGAGGTTTCCTTTATTATAGCATAAGTAGCGTTTTGATATAATCGCATAATTTATAAAACTACAGGAAACTATATGGACTACAAAAATACCCTTCTTTTGCCAAAAACTGGATTTTCTATGCGAGGAAATCTCCCACAAAATGAGCCAAAGCGATATGCAGATTGGTTTAAAAATGAATCAGCTTACAACAAGATGAAAAACAATCGAAAAAATGCAAAAAAACAATTTATACTGCATGATGGACCTCCTTATGCAAACGGGCATATACATATCGGTCACGCACTCAATAAAATACTAAAAGACATCATAGTAAAAACTCACTACTTTTTTGGCGAAGAAGTCAGATATGTTCCTGGTTGGGACTGTCACGGACTTCCGATAGAACAGCAAGTTGAAAAAAAGCTAGGCAAAAGTAAAAAAGAGGCTATGCCCAAGAGTGAGCTTAGAGAGTTATGTCGTGCTCACGCAAAGAAGTTTATCGATATCCAAAAAGATGAGTTTAAAGCTCTAGGAGTCATAGGGGACTGGAAAAATCCGTATATGACGATGAAGTTTGAATTTGAAGCAGATATATATAGGGCTCTTTGTGAAGTTGCTCATAAGGGACTTTTGATAGAAAGAAGCAGGCCTGTTTACTGGTCATGGGCAGCAAAAACTGCTTTAGCAGAGGCTGAAGTTGAGTATGAAGACAAAGAAGACTACTCGATATATGTTGCATATCCACTCCAAGATGAGGCTAAAAAAGTTCTACATGTAGAAGGCGATGCGAGTGTTATTATATGGACTACAACTCCTTGGACTCTTCCTGCAAATATGGCTATAAGTTTTAATCCAGAAGAAGATTATGTGCTAACAACAGACGGCTTTATAGTGGCAAAAGCACTTCATGAGTCTCTTTTGGAGCAAGAAGTGATAAAAGGCGAGATAAAGCAGACCTTTAAAGCTGAAATCTTAGAGAATTTAAAAGCAACAAGTCCACTCAATGGTCGAGATTCTCTTTTGATTTTAGGTGAGCATGTTAGCGTGGAAGGTGGTAGTGGTTGTGTTCATACTGCTCCTGGGCATGGAGAGGATGATTATCGTGTCGCTTTGAAGTACGGGATTGAAGTTGTGATGCCTGTTGATGAGAGAGGTTGTTTTGATTTGACTGTTGTAAGAGAGGGACTTTTGCCTGAGCCTGAGAGCTTTGTTGGTGAGCATATCTTTAAAGCCAATGAGAGGATACTAGAGATTTTAGGCGATAGCTTGTTAAAATGTTCTAAGTTTACTCACTCATATCCGTTTTGCTGGAGAACTCATAAGCCTGTGATTTATAGGGCTACAAGACAGTGGTTTATAGCGATGGACGAGAAAAAAGGACATGACAATACCCTAAGAGAGATGGCAAAAGAGAACTTATCAAAAGTTAAGTTTTATCCACAAAGTGGGAAAAATAGACTAGGAACTATGATAGAAAATCGTCCAGATTGGTGCATATCTCGCCAAAGAGACTGGGGCGTGCCTATCGCATTTTTTAGAGATAAAATCACTGGCGAGCCTATATTTGACAAGGCTGTTTTGACTTATATCGCTGATATATTTGAGAAGCATGGGGCTGATGCTTGGTGGAGTATGGAGATTGAAGAGCTTTTGTGTCCAAAGAGTGGATATAAGGCAGAAAATCTTGAAAAGGTTATGGATATACTTGATGTTTGGTTTGATAGTGGAAGCACTTGGAAAGCGGTTTTGGAGTCTAAAGAGTATGATAGCGGCTCATATCCAGCTAGTATGTATCTTGAGGGAAGTGATCAGCATAGAGGGTGGTTTCAAAGCTCACTTTTGGTCTCAACTGCTGCAAGAGGCATAGCTCCTTATGATAAGATTTTGACTCATGGATTTACTGTTGATGCTAAGGGCGAGAAGATGAGTAAGTCTGATGGCAATGTAATAGCACCTGAAAAGATATCTAAACAATACGGTGTTGAGATACTTCGTCTTTGGGTTGCTTCAAGTGATTATACGAGTGATTTAAAGATAAGCGATGGGATACTAAAGCAGGTAAGTGAGCAGTATAGAAAGATAAGAAATACTTGTAGATTTTTGCTTGCAAACTGTGAGGGACTCGAAGAGATACTTGCTTATGAAAAGATGGGAGTTCTTGATAGATGGATACTAAATCACTCTAAAAAGGTGTTTGATGAGGTTGAAAAGTACTTTAGGGAGTATGATTTTTCAAAAGGCTTTTCACTTTTAAGCCACTTTATAACAGTCGAGCTTAGTGGGATTTATCTTGATATATCCAAAGATAGGCTCTATTGTAGTGGCGAGAATGAAGAGATAAGACTCTCTGCTCAAAGTGCAACTGCTTTGATAACAAGAAGACTTTTAGCTCTTATAGCTCCGGCTTTGACTTATACAGTTGATGAGATTTTGGAATACGCTCCAAAAATCATAAAAGATAACAATAGCGATGTTTTTGACATCGTTTATGAGAGCATGGATAGTGTTGAGCTAGAGTTTGACGCGGCATATATGAGCGAAGCTAGAGAGAAGTTTTTTGAGATTGTTGATGTTTTGAAAAAAGATAAAACTATCAAATCAACTCTTGAGCTTGACTTAGTAACGACTTCAAAAATACTGCTTGATATGAATGGAGCTGATGCTCAAGACTGGTTTACATGTAGCGCAGTTGAAAAAAGCTCGAATAGTGAAGAGATGGGAAGTTTTAGCGTAAATGATGATAAGTTCAAGATAGTAAAAGCATCGGCTTGCAAGTGTCCAAGATGTTGGAAGTATAAATCTAGCAAAGAAGATGAGCTTTGTGATAGATGTGAAGGGGTGATTCATGCTTGATTTGTCTGCTCCTGTTGAGATGAGTTTTATACTAGGAACTATAGCTGTTATCCTTGTGGTTTCTGCACTTTGTATTGTTTTAGTAAAAATGAAGAAGGTGTGAGATGATGACTTTGAAAGAAGCATTGAAGTTAGACAAAGATGGGATAAGCAAGCTTAGGAGTGAGCTAAAAAAGAAGATAGAAGAGAAAAAAGAGCTTGGAGCTTATATAGAGCAACTTCAAGGCGTGCAGATAAGCGAGTATGGCGAGGGGATACCAATAGCCATAAAAGACAATATCCAAGTAGATGGCTGGAGCGTTACGAGTGGCTCAAGCATACTTCAAGGCTATATTGCTCCTTACAACGCAACTGTTATAGATAACATGCTCGCTCACGCCCTTGCTCCGTTTGGAAGAGCCAATATGGATGAGTTTGCTATGGGCAGCTCAACTGAGAGCTCTTTTTATGGTAAAACTTTAAATCCTCACAATCACTCTTGCGTTCCTGGTGGTAGTAGTGGCGGAAGTGCGGCGGCTGTTGCTGCTGGCATCGCTATAGCAGCTCTTGGGAGTGATACTGGTGGAAGTATCCGTCAGCCTGCTGCTTTTTGTGGTTGTGTTGGGATGAAGCCAAGTTATGGAAAAGTGAGTCGTTATGGGCTTGCTTCATACTCAAGCTCGCTTGACCAGATAGGACCTATTACTCAAACCGTAGAAGATGCGGCAATTTTGTATGACATCATAGCTGGACATGAAAAAAGAGACTCTACAAGTGCAAGCGTGGCTCATGAAAAAGTGAGTGATAAGCTTGATAGCGAGAGAAAACTAACGATTGCAGTTGTTGAGAACTGGCTTGATGAAGCAGATGAAGAGATAAAAAAAGTGACTAAAGATGCAATCAAAGCACTAGAAAATGCTGGGCATAAGATAGTCTATAAAAACCTTACAAATTCAAAATATGACATCGCAGCTTACTATGTTATCGCAGCTGCTGAAGCTAGTGCAAACTTTAGCAGATATGATGGTGCTAGGTATGGAAACAGAGTAGATGCCAATAACCTAAAAGAGATGTATTTCAAGACAAGAAGCGAGGGTTTTGGTGAAGAGGTAAAAAGAAGAATCTTGTTAGGAGCTTTTGTTTTGAGTAGCGGATACTATGATGCGTACTATATAAAAGCACAAAAAGCTAGGCATTTTATAAAGTCTCAATTTGAAGAGATTTTGAATGAGGCTGACTTGATTTTTGCTCCTGTTACTCCGACAACAGCGTTTGAGTTTGATTGTATAAGCGACCCTCTTGAGATGTATCTTCAAGATATATACACTATAGGCGTAAATCTTGCGGGACTTCCTGCTATATCGGTGCCTATTGGGCTTGATAGTAAGGATATGCCAGTCGGTGCTCAGTTTATCGGGCCTGTGAATGCAGAGCAAGTACTATTTGATGGTTCTATGAGCTTAGAAAAAATATTAAGGGGACAGTAAAATGAA
>CAYOWG010000079.1:0-5577 GCA_964407605.1 uncultured Sulfurospirillum sp.
TATTCGCTAGTTTTCGTAGCTTTAGGGGATTTATCCCCTGCCACTATAGCGAGCTCTGCTTGATATCGTGCATCAGAATAGCAGGTTACTTGCTTTTGTTCTTGTTGTCTTTTCTTTTTTGGTGGCGTTTATCTTTGTGTACGGATTTTATCCATAACCAGTCTACTATATAGAAAACTAGAGTCGAAACCGTTATGGCATAAAAGAGAGTCCCAACATACAGCGGTATAAAAATATCTCCGATATTGTCTCTAAACCACTCCGCTGAAAGCTCCACCGACAAAGCCTCTTTGCCTAGTATAAAGTTTCCTGTAAGATACTCTATATAATACATAAAAGGCATCGTTACAGGATTACTTAGCCATACAGCTGCTATGGCAATTGGTATATTAAATTTGAAAAAAGGAGTGCATAGGACAACTGCAAGCATCTGAAATGGCATAGGTATAAAAGCCCAAAATATACCAACTAAAAGCCCACGAGTAATTGCTTTTCTGTTTACAGAGAGGTATTCTCTTCGTATATTGTGTTTCTTTATAAATGAATCTAGTTTGGTTTTTTTACTGTTTTTTTTAAATATTTTTCTCATATTGAGATGAGAGTATAGCATAAAATACTTTTTTTATCTTCAAGATATTTTTATTCTAATAATGTTAATATATTGTATAAAATTATATCGAAAGATTGTTAGTGAAAAAAGCTTGTCTGTTTTTGTTTATTATTATTTTTGTTACTCTAGGAGTCGCTAGTGATATAGACTCTCTTTTGGACGAGTTGGCTCAAAAAGATGACCTCTCAAAAGACAAAACTACAACCAATATGTTTACACAGATATCAAACGATACATCAAGTTTTGAGTTCCAAGTAGTAGATGGGGATTTTGATCAGTTTGCTGGAGGTAGTTGGAACATGACGCCTGTAACTGACAAAGGAAATTTTACATACCTATCAACAAGTTTTTCAAGTATGTTTCAAGACGAGAGTTTAAAACTATTTTTGCATTATGCATACATAGATGCAGATAGCAAAGAGACTGCATCTTCACCATTGGGCGTGGTACCAAACGGTGGCATAGAAGACGAGAATACCATAGGAGCTAGGCTAGGGCATATTTATACTAGCAATAGTATCATGCAAAAAATATTTCTTATGTCTAGAGAGTTTACACCTTCGACTCATATAAGGCTCTATTATGATATGGGCTTATTGGGTACGAATGGTCTAAAAAAAAGAGACAGCATACTCTTTGGCAACAGAGTCTTTATGGTCATACAGCAATGTTGATTTATCCTTGATGATGGCTAGGATTATATTCAACAATGCACTCTATATGGACGCAAGTGGCATAAACAATGCAAAAGAGAGACAAATAATAGACAATATATACCTGAGTGGTACTTACAATCTAGACGGCATTGATAAGATAGACTTCTCTTTTTGGACAGTATTTACGGATCTTGGTAAGCTAGCTCCCGATAGATATAAAAAAGAGTTTGGAGCTACGCTCTCTTTGTATAAAAAACTTTTTTTCTTGGATACCTACAACTCTTTAACTTATGTCAATGAAGAATCAGGAGTCGATGATGGTTGGAACTATAGTGCGACTTTGTCATATAGACACTCACGAGACTTAGAGTTTTTTGTAAAAGCAAGAAACATATTTGATACTGCACTTAAAAGTGATTTTATGAGCGTAAACCCTATAACAAATCAGATAACAAGACTAGAAGATATATCCAATGTCGATAGGTCAGTTTGGTTTGGTTTGGAGTATCAGTTTTGAAAATTATCCTCCTAATTCTAATAAGCATAAAATTGGTTTTTGCCTTTGATGCTACTGCTGTAAAAGCAGAGATACTATCAAAAATTGCCTATGAGTTTGTCAAAAAAGATGTTGCTAATATATATACTGATGATGCAGAACTACTAAAGATTAAAGGCTTAAGCTTATCTTTAAATCATAGCTCTCTTGAAGATGCTGACATAGTTTTTGTAACACAAAACAGTGAAAATGTTAGTATTGACAGTGAAAAATATATCTTTACTACGTGCTATAATACTTTTAAAAAATATCCTCACATAGTAGGAGTGTTTTTTTGGCAAAAAGGCAGACCAAATATAATCATAAGAGAAGAGATTGTTAAAAAGCAAAACATCACGCTCTCAGAGCCGTTTCAGAGGTTTTTAGAGTAGAATGAAAAACCTCTCTATGCTAAGAAAAAACTCATTTTTTATCATCTCGCTCTTTATCTTACTTGGAAATATTTGGCTTTTCGTAGAGTTTAAACAAGTTTCAGCAGAGCAAAAAAATGAAGCAAAAATAATGCAAATCAACAGAGCATCAAACATCTCTGATGAAATCATATCAAATGTTTTAAAATACACCAAAGATAGCATTTTAAATATAAAGCAAAGCGCTTTTGTAGAGCAAGAAATAAATAAGATGTTGTCATACTATCGCAATAATGAGATAAAGTATGTTTATATTGTCTATATCGATGAAAAAGGAGCATTTAGATATCTAGCTGATGGCTCAAGAAAAATCGATAAGGCATCACTTCATCAAAAATTTACTCCAGCACTTAAGCATCTATGGGATAGGGCTTTGAGTAAGAAAAAGATAGTTTATAGCTTGCAAGATAGTGCTGAGGGGCTATGGCTAACTCATCTAACACCTATTGTAAGTGATACAAAAGTAGAAGCTGTTCTAGTTTTAGATATCTCTATGAGCGAATATGAGAATTTTCATAGACTCCTAGAACCGCTAGAAAAGTTTATCGATGTTTTTGTAGGTATTCTGATTTTGGTGGCTACTGCGACTATCTTTCAATCTATTATTTTTTATACCCAGTTTAAAAGAAGCATCATAGACCCTTTGACAAAACTATATAATAGACATCATTTGGATAGCATAAAAACATCATTAAACAACGATAAGATATCAATCATGATGGTAGATATCGACCACTTTAAGTCTATAAATGACACTTATGGCCATGCTGTTGGCGATGTAGTTATCTCCTCAGTCGCTAAAAAACTACTCATTGCAACAAGACTTGAAGATATAGTCATAAGGTATGGAGGAGAAGAGTTTTTGATTGTTGTTCGTTCTGCTAAAACAAAAGATGATGTTGTTAAGATAGCCAAAAGAGTTTTAGGGAGCCTTAGAGAAAATAACATCAGAGTAGATGATAGCCTAAGCATAGAAGTTAGGGTTTCAATAGGACTCAACATCTGTACAGTACCTTTTGAGTCTCTTGACGAGGAGATAGATAAGGCTGATAAGATGCTCTATAAGGCAAAAAAAGCAGGAAGAAATAGGATTGAGATAGCTTAACCCCTTGTCGTAGCGGTACTTGTGCTAAAGTTGTCCTTGCAGGAAATTGTAAAAGTTTTATTGGCTATTTTGTCAACTTCTTGAGGGAAATGTGAGACATATAAAACAGTCATGGCTTGTTCTTTAAGACTGTTTAGCAATATCTCCACCAAAGAGTCTTTCATCTTAGTGTCCAAAGCAGAAAAAGGTTCATCAAGCAGTAATATATCAGGTTTTAGAGACAATGCTCTTGCTAGTGACACTCTTTGTCTCATTCCTCCTGATAGTTTTGATGGGTAGTAGTCTATAAAATCTATTAGTTTCATGGAGTCAAGATACTCTTTTGCTTTTTGTATGGACTCATTTTGGCTAAGTCCGCTTGCTTCGAGAGGTAAAGCTACATTTTCCAAAGTCGTTTTCCATGGAAAAAGTCTAGGCTCTTGAAATACATAGCTAATTTTCTTAGAAAAAAGAGTAATTTTTCCGCTTGTTGGTTTTTCAAGACCAGATATCATCTTTAAGATAGTAGTCTTCCCGACCCCACTTGGACCAAGTAATCCAACTACATCTTGGGTGTTGATAGAGAATGATAGATCGCATATTATCTCTTTACTTCCATAGTTTTTAGAGACTTTATCGAAAGTTATTGCCTTATTCACTCTTTCCACCTAGTAAAATAGTTTTGTATCGGACGAAACAAGATAAACTCAAAAATAGCCACGATAAACAGAGTTGTTAAAACCCATGCAAAAAGTTGAGGAATTTCAAGATTTGACCTTGTAAATCCTATCGCATAACCAACACCCTCGTTGGCACCTAAAAGCTCAGCCATCACAACAACTCTAGCAGCTTGACATGTACCAAGCACAATCGCAGCACTAAGAGGACCAGCAATCGCTGGAGTATAAACATCTTTTAGGATTGTAAAAGCTGAGAATTTATATATCCTTGCAACTTCAACCAAATCTTTATCAACCATCTCAATGCCTCTTGCGGTGTTGATATATATAGTAGGAGCTATCAAAACAGCTATAAGAAAAATAGCCATGGTCGAGCCCATACCAAACCAAAGCATAGCAAGAACCACAACAACTACGGGAGGAATGCTCATAGTAAGCCATCTTAAAGGCTCAAGTAAGCACTTTATATCTCTACTGAGTCCCGCGATTATCCCTAAAAAGAATCCGACAAAACCACCTATTAAAAGCCCAATTGAAACTCTCATAAGAGTAATTGAGAAGTGCTCAAAAAAGTAAGGAGTTTGTAACATGACCCAGAGTGAAGTGATGGTTTGCATAGGTGATGCTAAGACAATCGCATGCATATTTAAAGATAGAATTTGCCAGCCTACTAAGAGGAGCATAAAGCCAGCTCCTGTTAGTAATTTTTCTCTTAAGGGATTAATCGTTTTGATTTACTGTCCTGTCCAATAGAAGTCATCTTTGGGAAGTGCACCACCAATCTTGGTAGGATTTGATGATTTTAGAATGCCATAAAAGTACTCAAGCTCAGCCCTTGAATCAGTAGCAGAGACAAATCTAATCTGAGCATTTTTAAGGGCTGTTGCAACAGGTTTTGGTTTCATGCCAGATATGTATTTGCTGACCATCTTCCCTGCTTTTTCAGGATTTTTGTTTGACCACTCGATAGCCTCTTTATAGGCTCTTTGAAAAGCATTGACCACATCAGGTCTATTGGTGATTTTTGGAGTAGCTATAACACCAGCTTGAGGGATTTGAGGCTTGCGATTAAAAGCATCTCCCCACTCTTTTTGCATACTAACTGCACGATATAGCTTTTTTGCCTTGCCTTGTTTTGCCATTTTTGCTGACTTCATAAGTGCTATGGAGACTAAGGGTTCAGCTAAAAGACCGTGATTTGTCTTTCCACTTAAAACTTCTTGCAAGACTGATGGTAAGCTTGTGTGGTAGTTAAATGTAAAGTTTTCTTTTGGATTTATACCTTGTTTTGCTGTGACTGTTTGAAAAACTATATCAGGCATATCGTTGCGATAAGGCATAGAGATAGTTTCGCCTTTTAAGTCAGCGATTGATTTTACTTTCGGGTCACTTGAGACTATATACAAAATACCCCAAGCTGAGATATTGAGCAGCCTTACAGGAACTCCCTTGTTGTAAAAAGTTGCAGCAACATAACTTGGAACTGCGGAAAAGTGAACTTGTTCGCCAGCCACTAAAGAGCGAAGCTGGTCTGGATTGTTCCAGATAACTAGCTCAACCTCTTCAGCCACATCGCTCAAT
>CAYOWG010000080.1:0-5433 GCA_964407605.1 uncultured Sulfurospirillum sp.
TCTTATATATCTAAAATCTTTTCTAATTCTTTTAATTCATCCTCTCTAAAGACCGATACACCCGCTTTTTCCAAAGCTTCTACCGTGATACCACTACCGTCTATGAGGCTTTTGGTAAATGTGCCATCATAGATTTTTCCTTTTCCACAGGACGGACTTTTTGCTTTCATTATAGCTATTTTTACACCATTTTCAAGGGCGATTTGCGTTATTTTACTAGCTCCCAAAAAAAAGTTTTTTGTTTTGTCATTCCCATCTTTATCTATAGCTTTTGAGTTTTTTATCTCAACTGGCACTCTTGGAGTTGGCAATCCACTCAGAACTTCAGGGCAAATAGCTATCAATATATCTAAGTTTAAGAGTTTTTTTATGAAGGGGTTTTCTACTATAGAGTTATTTGTGCCATCATACTTAACATTTTGTCCAAGAAGACAAGCACTTATGAGGATTTTCATTTAAAAAGAACAAAGAGAAGAAAAAACTTCTCTTTGTGTAGTAGCAAAACGATTAACGCTTGCTAAATTGTGGAGATTTTCTTGCTTTTTTTCTACCAAATTTCTTACGCTCAACACTTCTTGAATCACGAGTAAGAAGTCCTAAAGGCTTTAACTCAGCTCTAAACACAGCGTCCATAGAAGCTAGTGCTTTAGAGATTCCGTGCCTTAGTGCTTCAGCTTGAGCAGAGTATCCGCCACCCAAAGTTGTTGCTTTGATATCAAAGTTAGTTAGCTGTCTAGTAACTTCAAGTGGTTGACGAACTTTCATCTTGATAGTCTCGTGACCACCTAACCATCCGTCCAAATCAAGTCCATTGACGATGATATTACCGCTTCCTGGTGCTACCCATACTTTTGCTATTGCTCTTTTTCTTTTTCCTGTTGCATATACTTTTGCCATTATTTATCTCCTGATACTTGTGCAGTATGAGGATGCTCACTACCTGCGTAAACTTTTAGTTTTTTAATCATCACTTTTGCAAGATTTGTCTTAGGAAGCATACCACGGACAGCTAATCTATAAAGCTTAGCTGGGTTATTTTCTAACAGGTCTGAAAGCCTATCACTTTTAACGCCGCCAAAATATCCTGTATGTCTATAATGCTCTTTTACATCTAGCTTATTACCACTGAGCTCTACTTTTGATGCATTAATCACGACAACAAAGTCACCACAATCAACATTTGGAGTAAAGTAAGGCTTATGTTTGCCTCTAAGAAGTGTTGCTATTTCTGTAAGAACTCTACCGAATCTCTTACCAGCAGCATCAACAACGATCCACTCGCGTTGTACTTCGTTAGATTTTATTGATTTAGTCAATTTCATTCTAATCTACCTTCATTTAAATTTGAATAGGAAGTATAGGTAAATTATTCTTAAATAAAGCTTAATTTTAGTTTGATTTAAGAGTTACCACTCAAATTGAAAAGTAGTATGAACTATCTTGTATTTTTCCTTAAGTTTGCTATTGATAGTCCGCAAAACCTCTTTATAATTTTCAAGTGAAGACTTATCTATCCTCACATGTGCCGTCATATTGTACATATCTTGTGTAATCTCCCATACATGTACATCGTGAAGCTCTATGACCTCATCATGCCTACATATAAACTCTTTAACCTCATCTATATCTATAGGCGAGCTCTCCATGAGAGTGTTGATGGAGCTTTTTAAGACTCCAGCAGCCCATTTGCCTATAACAAGTGCAACCATCACAGCTAAAACAATATCTATCCAATACCAAGAAGTATAGTGTATGACAATGTAGCCAATTATGATAGCGACTGAAGAGAGTGCGTCGCTAAGCATATGCACAAAAGATGATTTTAGATTTATATTGTTTCTATCGCCTTGCATGAGGATGATACCAGTTAGGATGTTTACCGACAAGCCAACAGAAGCAACTATCATCGCTGTTTTTATATCTATAATTTCAGGGTTAAAAAACCTCTCAATTGCCTCGTAAATTATCCAGATTATTGAAAGTACGATAGTGACGCCATTGATAAAAGCCGCAAGAACCTCAGCCCTATAATAGCCAAATGTCTTGCTCAAAGGTGCTCTTTTACTAGCAATAACAATCGCAGTAAGAGAGATGATCAGAGCAAAAGAGTGAGTAAACATATGAATGGCATCAGAGATAAGAGCAAGAGAGTTTGTCATAAACCCATAATAAAACTCAAGCAACATCACAACAAAAGTTATAGCCAACGCAATCTTTAAAACTTTTTTATCTGTTCCTCTATGGTCGTGAGTATGCTCACCTTTTGAGTGGTCATGTCCACAACTATGACCATGCGAATGTTTTTTATTTGTTTCCAAAAAAGGCTTATGCTCATTTAGCCCTAGCTTACAATGCTCCACTGACAACCCCTAAGTTTTATGATTCAAAATAGTTAGCAACAATTTAAAAAACTGCCTTTACCATATTCATTATACTCGCACCCAAAAGAGCCGCTGCACCACCAGTAGCTTGAGCATTTGTAACCCCTAAAGATGAAGTGAGTTTGCTGATTAGTGAGTCGTTTTTCTCTGTCTTACTTCCCATCATATTTGACAATGAACTAAAATCGAAAGCCTGAGCCGACACCCCAAGCATAACAACGATTATAGCGATATATAGTTTTTTCATATTTTTCCTTTTCGAGATGATAGCTTATGCTTTCTTTAAAAGCACTTCATTCTCTCTTAGATAAACCAAATACGCCGAAACTTTTTTGCTTGAAATCTTTTCTAGTGCCTTTTTGTAAAATCCTATTTGAGCAAGGTGTGATTCGTTTACATGTAAAGAACTTTTATAATCTACAACTATCAATTCATCATCTTTTTCCACCAACAAATCTAGCTGTTTTCTCTCGCCATCAAACACGATAGGCTGTTCCTTATAAAGCTTCGCCCCACTTACCAAGGCTATAAACTCTTTACTGCATATTAGCATCTCAACTCTTGCGTATATACTTTGCAAACTCCCTTGGCTTAAAACCACAGAGTATCTGTTAGTCATAGAGATAAACGCCTGCTCTAAAGACTCTTTTGTAAACTCACTCATCATCTCCAAACAGTAATGTAAGGCAAGGCCATAAGTTATAGCTAGATGGTCTGACTCCCCAGTTTTGTCGCTTTTACTACTCTCTTGAACTCCGTGAGCTTGTAGAGCTTGACTCATAACATGCAGATTTGTCGCTTTACGTGTAGGACTCTCATCTGCTTCAATACTGCCTTGCCTAAACTCTTCGAGCATCAGACCCTCAAATGCACTACTCTTGTTTTTGGCACACACAATTAATGAATTCTCTGCTCTTGTAAAAGCAACATAGTGCATATTGAGAACATCTTCTTTTGCTAAAATCTCCTCTTTTTGCTTCGCTTTTGCATACTTCTCATCTAAAAACTCCCTTTGAGACACTCTTTGATAGATGCCCACCAAATTCACATCATCATACTCATAAAGCAGAGTCCCGCCTCCGCCTCGCTTGCTTCCAATCCTATCAGCTACTACCACATGCTTAAACTCCAAGCCTTTTGACTTGTGTATGGTTAGGATTTTTATGCCGTCATTATCCTCACTCTTTGCGTCCTCACTAAAGCTATCACTCTCAAACAAAAACGACTCTATATCCTCATAGCGACTACTAAGCTCAACAAGCTTTATAATATCCATATCACTATCAAATATCTCATATCTCCTCACAATAGCGATAATTAATTGCATCGGAGTCTTGTTCAGATTTAACCACTCAAGCTCAACACTCTCACGCCAATCAAACCCGATAGCCACCAAGAAGTTTTGCTTATAAATCTCATCTCCAAAATAAGCATACTTAAGCAAATCCAAGATAGCCCCAACTATAGGCACACTTATAAGCTTTATAGTCGCCTCAGTCTGAACAGCTACATCTTCTATGTTTTCCAAGAGCTTATCTTTGATTTTTTTCGCATCTTTATTTTGATGAGTAAGCACAGCTATATCCTTTGCTTGAACTCCCTTTTCAAGCAAAAACTCCACTTTTTGCAAAACAGTCTCTTCTATATCATCACAAAAACAGACCTCCACAAAGCCCTCTTTTTCGCTTTTTACTTTTTGCCTCTCATAGCCCTCTATCTTATCTACAAAAACACTATTTACATACTCAACTACGCCCCTACTGCTTCTGTAATTCGTATCAAGAACCTCTTTTTGTACCCCAAACTCCTCTTTTGCATACCTAAAAAGCTCTTTTGCCCCTCCACGAAAACGATAGATAGACTGCTTTACATCGCCCACAAAAAAGAGAGATTTAAACTCACTAGAACCCACCCCTGAGACCACCTCGCTCATAAGTGGTGCTAAAATCTTATACTGCATTATGTTAGTGTCTTGAAACTCATCTATGAGGATATGCTCTATCTTTCCATCAAGCCTAAAGTACAAAAAATCCCTAGAAATCTCATCTTCAAGAAGCGTATAGAGTGCATTGCTAACATCTAAAAAGCTTAGAATAGAAAGCTCTTTATTGACTGACCTGATAGCATGCTTGTAGATATAAAAAAGCTCACTAAGCTCTCCAAGAAAGTACTTTTCTCGCTCACTTAGATACTCAGACAAAGCCTTTCTTAAGCTCTCAAAAAGCTCATTTATATCTGCTGTTATATACTTTTTATACTGCCAATACTCTAAACTATCTTTAGCTAGGTACTTCTTTTTTATAACTTCTGCAATATCTTCAGCATCAAAGGTCTTTAAAACATTCTCTTTTGCTCCCTCTTTTTCAAACAATTCCCTAAGCTTACTCATAATCTCCAAAACATTTTTAGGGTTTACATGTAGAGCTTTTTTTACACTCTTTGGGTCAAACTCACACTCTTTAGCATAAAACTCATCAAGCAAAACAAAGATATCAGAGAGTTTCTTGTTCTCGTGTATAGAAAACTTCAAAAGAGTATCATACTTTTTTTCTTGGATACAAAGCCTCAAAAATCGTTCTAAAATCTCTACATGTAAAGAGTCAGTTTCTATTTTGAAATCAGGCATAAACCCAGCATTGAGTGCAAACTTACGCAAGATACGAGCGAAAAATGAGTCGATAGTAGAGATGAGCAGATCCTCACTCAAAAACCGCTCCAAAACCGCTTCTTTTTTCTGCAAAATCTCTTTACATGTAAGCCCAACTTGGCGACTAATCTCCTCAATCTCACTTCTGTTTTCCAAATCCCTCAACACTTCACAAATCCGACTCTTCATCTCAGCAGCCGCTTTGTTTGTAAAAGTAAGAGTAAGTATCTTGGAGGGATTTGCCCCCATATAAAGAAGCGAGATATAGCGCACAGAAAGAGCATAAGTCTTCCCGCTTCCCGCACTCGCTTCAAGGGCTAAGTATGGCTTAAAACTGCTAATCTTTCAGTCCCTTTGCTACAAGCTCATTGACAACTTTTGGATTTGCTTTGCCCCCTGTAGCTT
>CAYOWG010000081.1:0-5378 GCA_964407605.1 uncultured Sulfurospirillum sp.
TCTATTGATATAGTTATGAAAGTAAGCTCTTTACAAAACATAATAAAGGGTGTAAAATAAAAAAAATTAAGGAAAGTCAAATGTTAAAAATTATAAAAATATGTTTATTTGTCATATTATTGGCAAGTGTATCACAGGCAAACTCTACTAAACCAACTCTAGTTGTATATACCTACGACTCTTTTGCTGCTTCTTGGGGACCTGCTCCAAAAGTGAAAGAAGCTTTTGAAAAAATTTGCGATTGCAACTTAGAGTTTGTAGCCATATCAAGCTCAATTGGAGCCTTGAGAAAAATCCAACTCGAAGGTGCTAGCACTAAAGCTGATGTGCTTCTAGGGCTAGATAAAAGTTCGGCAAACATAGCAAGAGAGACTAGTTTATTTGCAAAGCACGGCATAGATACTTCAAAACTTGAGCTCCCAATAGAGTGGAGTGATGAGGTGTTTGTTCCTTTTGGTTATGGATACTTTGCTTTTGTTTATGATTCAAGCAAAACCAAGAGCGTGCCAAGCTCTTTTGCAGAGTTAGTAAAAATGCCAAAAGATTTTAAAATCATCATACAAGACCCTCGCTCTTCAACTCCTGGACTTGGGCTTTTGCTTTGGGTAAAAAAGATATATGGCGATAAAGCAGATGAGTTTTGGAAAGAGTTGTCTCCTCGCATACTGACTGTGACAAAAGGCTGGTCTGAGGCTTATGGGCTGTTTTTAAAAGGTGAGGCGGATATGGTTTTGTCATACACCACATCTCCTGCTTATCACATTATAGCTGAGGGTAAAAATCAGTTTAAAGCAGCTATTTTCAAAGAGGGTCATTATGGGCAGATAGAAGTTTCAGCTATACTCAAATCATCTAAGCAAAAAGAGTTGGCACAAAAGTTTTTAAGATTTACAATCAGCGAAACATTTGCGGATATCATCCCAACTACAAACTGGACATATCCTGTTGTAAAAACAAAAAAGGGACTTCCTGAGGGCTTTGACTCTTTACATGTACCAAGCAAAATGCTTTTGATTGATGATGAAACAATAGGACAAAATCGAAAAAAATATATAAATGAGTGGCTTGATTCAATGCAAAAATGATAAAAAACATCTGGAGATTTAGGCTCTGTGTACTTCCTGGGGGTCTTATCTCTTTTTCTCTTTTACTTTTAGTATTTGGCTTGTTTTATGTGCTGTTTTTAAGCTCAGGATATGACAATTTTGCTTCTGCCCAAATAAGCGATAGAACTATAGGGCTTATAAAGTTTACTGTCTATCAAGCCTTTGTTTCAACAGTGCTTTCCATCTTGGTAGGCACTCTTCTAGCTTGGTCGCTAGCACATCAAGGCTCATTCAAGGGGCGAGATTTCCTTGTGGCTCTTCTCTCTTCCTCTCTTGTCTTGCCCACTCTTATAGTTGCATTTGGTATCATCTCCATACTTGGGCAAAATGGCTGGATAAACAGAGTGCTTTTGTATCTTTTTGATTACTCTTTTGAAAACTCGATTTATGGTTTGGGTGGCATCTTGATAGCTCATGTTTATTTAAACGCCTCTTTTGTGGCTCGCTCTTTGCTTCATATCTTTGAGTCCATACCAAAAGAGAGATATAAGCTCGCAAAAAGTCTAAACTTTTCTATAATCGATAGGTTTTTACTCGTCGAATTTCCTGCCATAAAGCTCTCTTTAAAGAGCCTAGCTTCGACTGTCTTTCTTTTGTGCTTTACTTCATTTGCTATCGTTCTAACACTAGGAGGCTCGCCCTCATACAACACTCTTGAAGTAGCGATATACGAGGCAGTAAAACTAGACTTTGATATACCTTTGGCACTAAAGCTTGCTCTTATTCAGCTTAGTATCACTGTTTTTTTAGTCGCACTTTCAGCAAACTTCAAACTAGGCACAAGCAATATAAAAACTAGCTCAATTAAAATGTCTTGGAGAGAACCTAGAGGCATAGAGATTTTTCAGATTTTTATCATATCTTGCTCGACTATCCTTTTTGTTTTGCCCCTAATTTCTGTCTTAGTTGATGGCTTAGGAGCTGATTTTAAAAGGATTTTTGGGGATACTCTGTTTTTAAAATCCCTCATCACAAGCTTGATTATAGCTACGGTTTCGAGCATTTTAACAGTTTTATTTGCTATCCTCATCAGCGACACTCGAAGAAACTTCAACATTGAGCATAGGATAGAAAAATCAAAACTAAGAGGGCTTATAAATCTTCTTATATCCTTCTCAGGAAACATACATCTTGCAATCCCATCACTCATCCTTGGCTTAGGATTTTTTATGCTCTCACTAAAGTTCCAAGCCCCACTTATGCTTTGGGCAATCCTAGCAATCTTATGTGCCAATATCCTGATGTCTTTGCCCTTTGCTCTAGCCATCATCTATCCACCAATGCACAAAATAGCTCAAAGATATGATAGACTTTCATTTTCGCTTGGACTTAAAGGATATGAGAGATGGATATATTGTGAGTGGGCATATCTAAAGCCATCTATCGGATATGTTTTTGCCCTATCTTTTTGTCTCTCACTTGGAGATTTGGGGGTAGTGGCACTCTTTGGGAGCAACGACATAACGACGCTTCCTTGGTACCTTTATCAACTGATGGGCTCATACCAAAGCAAAGATGGAGCGGGAGTGGCTTTGATACTTCTTGTCTTGACACTTAGTGTTTTTATACTGCTACCAAAGATTTTTATGAGGAGAAAAGTTGCTTAAAATAGATAGCATAAAGTATAGTTATGAGCAAAAAAACATAATAAACAATTATGATTTTTCTTGTTTTATAAAAGAGAGTGAGATAGTCGGCATAATCGGAAGTAGCGGAAGTGGCAAATCAACCTTACTTGATTTAATCGCTGGTTTTTTAACTCCAGCGAGTGGAAGTATAGCTTTTAGAGAAAAAGAGATAAGCTTGCTTGACACGCAGATGAGACCTCTAACCATACTTTTTCAAAGATACAATACCTTTGAGCACCTATCAGTAATAAAAAATGTTCTACTTGGCATAAGCACCTCAGTAAAGCCAAAACAAAGCGACATCAAAGAAGCAAAAACAATTCTAAAAGAGGTAGGATTAGAAGGATTTGAGGATAAACTAGCCTCCTCTCTTTCAGGTGGACAGAGCCAAAGAGTGGCACTTGCTCGTTCGCTCATAAGAAAAACACCCATACTGCTCCTAGATGAGCCTTTTACTGGGCTAGACCTAGACTCAAGAAACAAAATGCTAAAACTACTCAAAGATATATCTAAAAAGAGAAAACTTTACACTATCATGGTAACACATGAAATAAATGACTGCAAACTTATAGCAGATAGAGTCTATGAGGTGTCTAATGGCAAACTCACAGAGAAAGAGATTTTTTGATTGATGTGCTAAAGGGGTATAGTTGCTTTAAAGATGAGAAACTAAAAGAGCTGACTCTGTTAGACAAACAAGGGCTTTCAAACAGCAACTATCTACTCAAAACGACTAAAAAAAAGTATATCATCAGGGTTTTTACTTCTTTACATGTAGATAGGGAGTTTGAGTTTGAAGTAAGCAAAAAGGCATACAAAAAAAGCATCGGAGCAAAACCCATACTTTTGGATATGGATAATTCGCTTATGATTTATGAGTTTTTAGATGGTTTTCATAGGTTTAAACTAAAAAGAGATGATATAAAGAATATTGCCTTGCTTTTGAGAAAACTACATCAGATCAAAGTGAGTCATAGAAAAAAAGATTTTGTTCTATGCCATCACGATTTAAACCCAAGAAATTTTATCTTTTCTAAAGATATTAAACTCATAGACTGGGAATATGCTAGGATAAATGATAGATATTTTGACTTAGCAAGTGTAGTGCTTGAGTTTAAACTAAACAAAAAAGAAGAGAAACTATTTTTGAAAAGCTATTTTAAAAATAGTCATCTTATAGATAGAAAAAAAATCAATTTTTTCAAAATTGAGTATATGAAAATCTGTAAAAAATGGTTTAAAAAAAGAGCAAAAACACTCCATGAATGCAACAAAAGATAAAGTAACCCCACTCTTTTTCCACTACGCAATTCCATCTGTCTTAGGCATGGTAGCAATCTCATCTGCTGGCATAATCGACGGTTTTTTCGTAGGCAACTATGTTGGGTCAAGTGGCTTAGCCGCAGTCAATATAAGCTATCCTGTATTTGCCCTTCTCTTTGGGCTCTCGTCGATGTTTGGTGCAGGAGGAAGCGTAGTAAGCGGAAAACTGATAGGAGAGGGTGATACGAAACAAGCTTCTATAGTTTTTTCTAAAACAATCATCGTAGTTTCTATTTTTTCTGTTGCGATATGTATGATTTTGTTTGCATATACTAAAACAATCTTACAGCTATTTGGAGCGACCGACGAGTTAGTGGTTTTTGCTGTGGAGTATCTTTCAATCATGCTTATTTTTATGCCTTTTTTGATGCTTGGTATAGTCCTTAGCTATTTTGTGAGGGTTGATGGCAGACCAAAGCTAGCATTTTATGCACTTCTTGCTAGTGCGGCTACAAACATAGCTCTTGATTGGCTACTTATCGCTTATCTAGGATTTGGTCTTTTGGGGGCAGCCCTTGCTACTGGGATATCTCAGCTAGCTCTTATCGTCATGCTTCTGCCTCATTTCTTTTCTAAAAAAGCTACTCTAAAGTTTGTAAAATCTACAAAAAACTTCATCAAAATCATAAAAGCCGCAGACAATGGTGCTTCTGAGTTTGTCAATGAGGCATCTATAGGTATCACAGTTATGATTTTTAACTCTGTGATGATAAAAACTTTTGGAGTAGAGGGGGTTGCTGCCTTTGCAATCATAAGCTACATCGTATGGATAGGCATGATGATAAACTTTGGTATAAGCGACTCTTTGCAGCCCCTCATAAGCAAAAATTTTGGAGCAAAAAAACCAAAAAGAGTAAAAGAATTTTTAAAACTTGCTTTTTTGTGCGTCTTTATAACTGGCGTTGTTGTGATTGCACTTATAACACTTGCACCAGCACAACTAATAAGTTTATTTTTAGGTGACTCTAGCCCAAAAACAATGCATATTGCACTAGGCTTTGCAGCACTGATATGGCCTATATTTTTATTTAATGGCATCAATTTAAGCATATCTGCCTACTTTACAGCCACACACCAACCCATGCCTTCAGCAATTATCGCAATACTAAGAAGTCTGGTTTTTCCTGTGCTTTTTATCTTTACTCTACCACTTATCTTTGGTATAAATGGTATATTTTTAGCACTCCCCGCAGCAGAGATATGCACTTTTGTCATCGCAGTAGTTCTGCTTAGGAAAATGTCTCCTAATCGACTTCCTTCATAACCCTCTTTAGTATCTGTGCAAACTCGCTTATACCATCAACATACCGCACTGGCTCAT
>CAYOWG010000082.1:0-5364 GCA_964407605.1 uncultured Sulfurospirillum sp.
CAGTAAAATGAAGATCAGAAAAAAGGCGTTGACATTTGAAGATATTTTGCTAGTACCTAAATATTCGGAGATTTTGCCAAAAGAAGTTGATATCAAAAGTAAATTTAGTAAAAATGTGTCTCTAAATACTCCTTTGGTTTCAGCAGCCATGGATACAGTTACTGAACATAGAGTGGCTATCATGATGGCTAGGCTTGGTGGTATCGGGATTGTGCATAAAAACATGGACATAGAGACACAAGCTAGAGAGATAAGACGCGTTAAAAAGAGTGAGAGCGGTATCATCATAGACCCGATTTCAGTTTTAGCAGACTCTTTGATAAAAGAGGCACTTTTGCTTATGAGTGAGTATCGAATCTCTGGGGTTCCTGTTGTGACTAAAGATAACATACTTATAGGGATTTTAACCAATAGAGATTTGAGATTTGAGACAGATTTTGAGAAAAAGGTTTCAGAAGCTATGACTGTTATGCCTCTTATAACTGTTAAAAAAGGTACGACTTTAGATGAAGCTGAGTCGATTTTCAGAACCAATAAAGTAGAAAAACTTCCAGTAGTTGGTAAAAACAATAAGCTTGAAGGCCTGATAACCATAAAAGATTTGAAAAAAAGAGTAGAGTATCCAAATGCAAACAAAGACAGCTTTGGTCGCTTGAGAGTAGGAGCTGCAATAGGTGTGGGTCAGCTTGACCGTGCTAAAAAACTTGTTGAAGCTGGGGTTGATGTTCTTGTTTTGGACTCTGCTCATGGACACTCAAAAGGTATCATGGATACAGTTAAGAAAATCAAAGAGAGCTTAGTCGTTGATGTGGTTGCTGGCAATATCGCAACAAAAGAGGCTGCTCTCGCACTTATAGAGGTTGGAGCTGATGGTGTTAAAGTAGGAATTGGACCAGGGAGTATATGCACTACTAGGATAGTTGCAGGTGTTGGTGTTCCTCAGATAAGTGCTATCGAGGAGTGTGCTGAGGCTTGTAAGGAGTATGGCATTCCTGTGATTGCTGATGGTGGGATAAGGTACTCTGGCGATGTTTCAAAGGCTCTAGCAGTAGGAGCAAATAGCGTTATGATAGGCAGTCTTTTAGCTGGAACTGATGAGAGTCCTGGCGAGCTTATCACTTATCAAGGTCGCCAATACAAAACTTATCGTGGTATGGGAAGTATTGGAGCGATGAGCAAGGGAAGCACTGATAGATACTTTCAAGAGGGAACTGCGGCTGATAAGCTAGTGCCTGAAGGCATTGAGGGGCGTGTTCCTTATAACGGGAGTGTGAAAAATATTATCCATCAACTACTAGGAGGCTTAAGGTCTTCTATGGGTTATGTTGGAGCAAAAGATATACTTGATTATCAAGATAGAGCTGAGTTTGTTGAGATAACAGCGGCTGGACTTAAAGAGAGCCATGTTCATGATGTCATCATCACTCACGAAGCACCGAACTATAGAGTAAACTGATGAGGTATTCTCTGCGAAGCAGAAGCTTTAGTGCGGGGAATTTTTGCTGGGCTTTGCTCAGTAAAAAGGAGATAGTTAGATGAAAATTACGACTGCTACTGAATACTTTGAAGAACCTTTATATTTGGAGAGTGGTCGTATGCTTGAGTCTTTTAAGCTTATTTATGAAACTTATGGTGAGTTAAATGAAGATAAATCAAACTGTATCGTAGTTTTTCATGCACTCACGGGGAGCCATCATGCGGCTGGTCGCTATGAGGGCGATAAAAAATCTGGCTGGTGGAATCCTCTTATAGGCGATGGAAAGAGCGTGGATACTAAGAGCTATTTTGTGATATGTGTCAATGTTTTAGGAAGTTGCTTTGGCTCAACTGGACCTATGAGTAATGGCGACGAAGAGCCCTTGCGTCTGAGGTTTCCTGTTGTTACTATAAGTGATATGGTTAAAGCTCAGATGATGCTTTTTGAGCGCTTGGGCATAAAAGAGGCTTACGCAGTTATAGGGGCTTCTATGGGTGGCATGCAGGCACTTTGTTGCGCTATTGAGTATCCTGAATTTACTAAGAGAGTTATCTCTATCGCTTCGACTTATGCTACTCAACCATGGGCTATCGCATTTAATCGCTTGAGCATGGAGGGCATAGTAAATGACCCAAGATTTAAAAACGGACAGTATGGACTAGATGATTTTAAAGAAGAGGGGCTATTTGGTTTTGCAGTCGGCAGGATGGCGGGACACATAAGCTTTTTGTCACCAATCTCTATGGATAGCAAGTTTGGCAGGAACTATGTTGCAACTGACGGTTTGTATGAGCTTTTTGGACGATTTGAGGTAGAGAGATACATGGAGTACAACGGTCATAGTTTTGCAAAAAGATTTGACCCGCTTAGCTATTTGTATATCATAAAAGCAATGAATATCTTTGATGCAACTAGAAACTATGACTCACTAGAACACTCTCTTAGGCATATAAAATCCAAGCTGACTCTTATATCTTTTAAAGAAGATAAGCTATTTCGTCCTCGTGAGATGGAGGAGATAAGAGACACTTTGGTCAATCTTGGGCGAGGTAGTGAGGTTGATTATGTTTGTGTTGATAGTGATTATGGACATGATGCATTTTTGATTGAGTATGATAAATTTGATTTATATATAAAAAAGGCACTAAAATGAGTTTTGAAAAGAAGTTAGAAGATGCGAAAAAAATTTTGGAAGAGCTTTCAAACCCAGAAATAAGCCTAGCAGATGGGATGAAAAAGTACAAAGATGGTTTAAAGCTTCTAAAAGAGGCAACAAAGATGATAGAAGATGCGAAATTAGAATACACAACTCTACAAGAGCAAAGATGACATACAGAAACTTAGTTTCGTGCAACAGTGGCAAGGAATTTTTACTGGACTTGTTCAGTAAAAATGGGACAATATAATGAAAATTGCTACTTTGCAATTAAGTACGCTACCTATGAGTAGTGCCAAGTTGGATTATTATTTTAGGATTTGCAAGAAAAAAGGCGTGGAGTTACTTTTGCTTAGCGAGTATGTGTTAAATAGTTTTTTTAAAGAGCTTGAGTCTATGCCAATCTCAATGATAAAAGAGCAGTCAAACCACAAGATAAAAGCCCTAAGAGAACTCTGCGTGCAATACGACATATCGGTTGTAGCTCCAATCGTACATGTAAAGGGAAAATCTCTTTACAAATCAACTGCAAAATTTACTCCAAAGTCTGTGGCATACTATGACCAACAATTTCTTATAAATTATAAACACTGGAATGAGGAGAAGTTTTTTGATAACGAGATAGGCAAGTTTGAACTGCCCTCTTTTAGCATAGGTGGTATAAAATTTGGTATCATCAATGGTTATGAGTTACACTTTGATGTTGCTTTTGGTCAAGTTATGAAGAAGGGAATTGATGTATTATTGTGTCCATCAGCATCAACATTTGATTCATCAGCTCGCTGGATAGAACTATTAAAGATGAGAGCTTTTACCAATAGCGTCTATATCTTGCGTTCAAATCGAGTAGGAATATATAGAAACAAAGATGAAGAGTGGAAGTTTTATGGACATAGTAATCTGCTTTCTCCTTGGGGCGAAGTAGAGCTAACTCTCGGAAGCCATGAAGAGATACTTATAGTTGATATTTGTAAGAATGAGCTAAATGAAGCCAGAAGATGCTGGGGTTGGAAAAAAGCATTAAGTAAAAGGGATATGATATGATGGAATATTTCCATAGACAAGTACAACTTTGGGGCGAAGAGACACAAAAAAGCCTTCAAGATAAAACTATTGTTATTATAGGTTCTGGAGGACTTGGTAGCTCGCTTGCTATAGGTCTTGGGGCAACAGGAATAGGTCATATTCATCTAGTTGATTTTGATGAAGTGAGTGTTCATAATATTCATCGTCAAATAGCTTTTAAAGTTGGGGATGAAGGGAAATTCAAAGCTGAGATAGTAGGGAAGCTAGTAGAAGATAGGTGCCCTTTTGTAAAAACTACTGCACATGTAGAGAACTTTGAAGAGTTTTCAAAAAAAGATATAAAAGCAGATCTTATTTTAGATGGTACTGACAATCTAATGGTTCGAGCCGAGATAGATAAGTACGCAAAAAAAGTAAATACGCCATGGGTTTATGGTTCAGTTGAGGCTTTCAATGGTCAAGTTTGTTTTTTTGAAAACAGTGATTTTGGAGCTTTCAAAGTAAAAAAGAAAACTCCAGCTGGGATTGCAGCTCCCATAGTGATGCATATAGCTTCCCTGCAAGCAAACCTAGCACTTCGTTACCTTGCAGGACTTAGTGTCAAGAAAGATTTTTTATATTATCTTTATATCAATGATGAGGGCGAGCTTATAACTCAGAAGTTTGGAATGCCTACTTAGTTTAAGCTTTTTCGTATCGCCTTTATATCCTCCACCGTCTTGCTTAAACTCTCAAGAGTCAGCATATTTGGTCCATCACAAAGTGCTTCACAAGGGTTATCATGTGTTTCAAAGAAAAAACCATCAACTCCGATTGCAGCTGCTCCTCTTGAGAGTGGGGCTACGAACTCTCTTTTTCCTCCGCTACTTCCTCCTGCCGCTCCAGGCATCTGCACAGAGTGAGTGGCATCAAAAACAACAGGAGCAAACTCGTTCATAATCATAAAACTTCTCATATCTACCACTAGATTTCCGTAACCAAAAGTGCTTCCTCTCTCTGTAAGCCAGACCTTGTTAGCACGAGCTACTTCTTTGCCCTCCTCTCTAACTCCTCTCGTCTCTAGGACTTTTTTAACAGAGTATCTCATATCTGCTGGATTCAAAAACTGCCCTTTTTTTATATTGACAACCGCATTGGTTTTTGCAGCTTCTACTAGCAAGTCAGTTTGACGACATAAAAAAGCTGGGATTTGCAACACATCAACCACCTCAGCGACTGGTTTTGCTTGAGTGGGTACATGTATATCCGTCAAAATCTTATATCCAAACTCAGTCCTAACATCCTTAAGAAGTCTTAGCCCCTCATCAATCCCAGGTCCTCTAAAGCTCTCTATGCTTGTTCTGTTTGCCTTGTCAAAACTAGATTTAAAATAAAAATCTATCGTTTCATCTTCATGATATTTAACTAGTTTTTGGGCAACAGAAAACAGTTTGTCTCTACTCTCTATAACACAAGGTCCAGCTATTAAAATCATCTTAAATCCTCATAATGTAATTTTAGAATTATCCTAAATTATGCGATAGAATTGCCAAAATAGTGCCTATGCTTGTGCCTACGGTGTTTGTAAAAAATTTGAGCTTAACCCGAAGGTTAAGTAATATTTTTTTATAAATGCCGTAGGCGCAATGATAATTGCTAGTTTAGTGATTATATCAAAGATTAGCTATTTTTTACCCGAATTATGCAATAGAATTTCTAAAGTAGA
>CAYOWG010000083.1:0-5266 GCA_964407605.1 uncultured Sulfurospirillum sp.
AGATTTTGAGTCTAGCGTGTCTACCAGTTTCACCACTCAGGCATCTGTTTGAGAAAAGGATAATACAAAAAAAGCTTAAAGACAAGTTACCTCATCTTTAAGCTATCTGTTTGTAAAAATTAAGATTTAGCTACAGCTTCTTTTAATTTTTTGCCCACTTTAAATTTAACTGCTGTAGTTGCAGGAACATCAACAATTCTATCAGTTCCAGGAACTCTAGCTTTTCTTGCTGCTCTTGGAGATGTTGAGAAAGTACCAAAACCTATAAAACTTACACTCTTTTTAGTTGCTAATGCATCGCTAATTGTTTCCAATGTTGCATCAATTGCTGCTTGTGAATCTTTCTTAGAAAGACCTGCTTTCTGTGCTACTGCTTGAATAAAGTCAGCTTTTTTCATATTTAAATCCTTTTGAAGTATTGTATTGCGGTCATTGTACACTTTTTTTTTAAAAAAAACAATATTATTCAACAAAAACAATTTTATTTTGTTAAATTTATTAATTAAATGTCTAAAATGCCGATTATTTGGTATATGGAATTTAATTTGCTTTTATTAATTCACATAGAAAATAACAAAAAGGTAGACGATGAGAGTAACAAATGCACTTTTTTATACAAATGCTGCAAATAACTACCAAAGAAATATGCAAGAGCTATTTAAGGTAAACACACAAATATCTTCAGGCATGAAAATACAAAACAGCTTTGAAGATAATAGTATCTATGTTGATACTATGAGGCTAAATTATGAAATAGCGACTTTAGAGCAGGTAAAAGAGAGTAGCTCTAAAGCTCAAACATACACCAATAATACTGATAGCATATTGAACCAATTTATAGATAGTCTTGATAGATTTAAAACTAAAATGATACAAGCCTCTAGTGAAATCAACTCTACAACTAGCCTAGAAGCACTTGCAAATGAACTAAGCTTTTTGCGTGAGCATATGATAAGCCTAGGAAATACATCCATAAATGGGCAGTTTATTTTTTCGGGAACTTCATTTACTATAAAGCCGATAGATGCAGATGGTAATTATAGAGGCAATGACGGCACTATGGAAGCTCTTATAGGAGCAGGAGTCAAGCTTCCCTATAATGTAAGTGGTCAAGATCTTTTTTTAGGTCAAAACAGTGATTACCATAGAGTTCTCTCTACTAATGTAAAGATGCTAAACCAGATAGAACTTCATCCAAGTGGTAATGGCTTACCTGTAGAGGTCTATCTCAATGAAAACAACACTATAAGAGATATGGTTGGCGATAGTGATAGCGACTCTTCAAATGACCCAAACACTATCTTTTATCTCTCTGGTAGAAAATCAGACGGAGAAACATTTTCAAAGCAACTTGAGCTATCATCTAGCTCCAAAATCAGTGATTTGCTAGAAAAAATAGGGCATGAGTATGGAAATACATCAACCAATAAAGTAGTTGATGTTGTTATAAATGACCATGGACAGATAGAGATAAAAGATTTAAACAGCGGTAGAGCATTTTTGGAGATGCATATATTTGGTGCTATCGATAGAGATGCAACTGCTGGAACTGCTGGCAATGCTAGTCAAGCGGATATAGATGACCTGCTTTCTTTACCAAATATAGATATTATTGAGTTTAATAACAGTAATTTTAAGACTTCTATTACAGCAACAACTATTAGTTCAAGAGAAGATATACATGCTCAAGGGTTATTTAGAGTAGGATATCCTATGAGTTTACAAGATGGAAGTTTTGTTGATGAAGCAACACAATTGAGTGCTTTTATGCCCTCAAGCGTTAATCATATAAATGTAAATGGTACTGATGTTTTAGCAAGCTCAACAGTCCAAGACTTATTGGCTGAAATAGTAAACCAATACGGAGGAACAGCAAGGCTTGAAAATGGTCAAATAATCGTAGAAAATCCAACAACAACTCCAATGGTTTTAATTGCTGAAAATACTGCAGGAGCTGCTGTAAGTGGTTTTGCTTTGCTTGATGCTATGAACTACGAAAGACGAGGATTTGAAAAAGATGGCAATACTTTAAACTCAAATATCTCGCAGATGGTATTAGACACAAATAGCTTTGCGACTAATAGTACAAAACTTTCAGAAGTATCAGAAGTATCACTAAGTGGCAAGCAGTTTATAATTAATGGTATTAATAGTTCAGGAAGTGCATTTAATGCACAGATTGATTTTGCTAGCCCATCAACAACTTTTTCGCTTGATGGTGGCACAACTAATTATACGATTTTTGATGCAACAGGTGGTCAAACAGCATACAATGAGATAACTTACCGTCAGTTAAGTGATGTAGTTTCTATGATAACTTCAAACAATATTCCTGCATCAATCAATGCCTTTAGTGACTACAAAAGTGCTTTAGTCTCTTCAAAAAATTCAGTAGAAGTAGGGCTTGACTACCAAGGAAGACTCCAAATTCACGATAAGCTTAACTCAAAATCCTCTATAGAATTTTTTATGTTTGACGCAAATGCAGATAACTCAACAGTAGCTTCAACAATCTCGTTTATGGCAAATGATTCAGTTAAGATTGCTGATCCAAACATAGACTTCTATAAAAATTTAGACGAGATGATAGAAGCTGTAAGAAGCGGCACTTTTAGGATGGATGAGAAAAGTGATAACCCTAGAAACATAGGCATGCAAAACTCACTCAATAGACTAGATCAGCTTATGGATCATTTCACAAAAGAGCAGACCAAGATAGGCTCATACTCAAACGCACTCTCACAAGCCAATGTACGCTCACAGCTTCTTAGTATCAATATCCAAACAATTCGCTCTGAAGTTATAGATACGGATATAGGTGAAGCGTATATGCGGTTCAATCAGCTCTCAACCTCATACCAAGCGATGCTCTCAACTGTTGCAAAGATAAATTCTATGAGTCTGTTGAATTACATGTAGGGATTTGGGTATAATTCTACATGTAAAGGACATAATATTTTAAAAGAGACTATTTTTATAATTTCATTTGCTTTGTTGCTATTTTTTGGAGTGGCTACACTACTTCTTGATGTTGGATTTGTAGGCAGTTTTGGAACTACTGTCGGAGCTTGGAATCAGACTTGGTTTGGTTATACTGCCTTTGTTTATCCGTTTTTGCTACTTTTTGTTGCTTACTATTTTTATAAAAACAGTGATTTTGATATGAGAAAAATAGAGATTATTTTAGCAGGAGTTCTTTTTTCTTTTGCTGTTTTGATACTACAAGCAGTAGTTATAAGCTCTAAGTTCAATGGTTATCTTGGCTACTCTATAGTAGAAGTGCTAGAGCCAATTATAGGGATTCTTGGTATTTGGCTTTTTATAGTGGCTATTGCTACGCTCTCTTTGAGTATTATCTTGAACACAACAACTTCTGATTTACTTTCATTGCTTAAAAAAAGATTTCCTCAACAACAGCCAAAAGAGATGATAGAAAATATAGAAAAAGTTGAGACTACAGAAGAAGTTGTTTATAAAGAAGAGAATGTTGAAGAAGATGTAGATCCTGAAAAATACAAAGATAGTATAAAGCTAGTCAAAAAAGATAAGCCAGAAGAGTTAGAGCAGCATAAGCCACAGATTATAAGTGAAGTTGAAGAGAATAAAAAGTTGCTTGATGAGATAGAGAAGGGCGAGCAGTCTAAGCCAAAAGACTATCGACTTCCGCCATTAAAGATGCTAGCTACTCCTACTAAAAAAAGTAGGCAAGTAAATGAGAGTGAGATAGATAAGAAAATCTCTGATTTGTTAGAAAAACTAAAAAGATTTAAGATTGATGGTGATGTTATTAGGACTTACTCTGGTCCTGTTGTTACCACCTTTGAGTTTAAACCAGCTCCACATGTCAAGGTTTCAAAGATACTAACACTTCAGGATGATTTAGCAATGGCACTAAGAGCAAAAACTATTCGTATTCAAGCCCCTGTTCCTGGCAAGGATGTAGTAGGTATAGAGGTACCAAATGCAAAGATAGACACCATATATCTCAAAGAGATTTTAGAGAGTGAGATTTTTATGAAGGCTTCATCTCCCCTAACTATCGCTCTTGGTAAAGATATAGTAGGAAATCCTTTTGTAACAGACCTAAAAAAGCTTCCACACTTACTTATAGCAGGAACAACTGGTAGCGGAAAGAGTGTTGGGATAAATGCGATGTTGCTTTCTCTTTTGTATAGAAACTCGCCAGACACTCTAAGACTTCTTATGATTGACCCAAAGATGCTAGAGTTTTCAATCTATAACGAAATCCCTCATCTTCTTACACCAGTCATAACTAAGCCAAAACAAGCCATCATAGCTATCTCAAATATGGTCAACGAGATGGAAAGACGCTATCAGATCATGAGCCAATCAAAGACAAAAAACATAGAAAATTACAACGAAAAAGCAAAAAAACTTGGACTAGACACATTTCCATATATAGTTGTTATCATAGATGAGCTTGCTGACTTGATGATGAACAGCGGTAAAGAGGTTGAGTTTTATATAGCTAGACTAGCCCAGATGGCAAGAGCTAGTGGGATTCATCTCCTAGTAGCAACGCAACGCCCCTCTGTTGATGTGGTAACAGGACTCATAAAAGCAAACCTACCATCACGCATAAGCTACAAAGTAGGACAAAAGGTAGATAGTAAAATCATCCTTGATGCTATGGGAGCTGAGTCGCTTCTAGGTCGTGGAGATATGCTGTTTACTCCTCCGGGAAGTTCTGGGCTTATAAGGCTTCATGCTCCATTTGCTAGTGAAGATGAGATTGAAGCGGTTGTGGAGTACCTAAAAAAACAGAGACCCCCATCTTATAATGAGAGCTTTTTAAAGCAAAGCGACACTGAATCAAGCAGTTCTAATGAAGAAAACATAAGTGGCGATATTGATGAGCTTTTTGAAGATGCAAAAGCAATAGTACAAAACGAGCAAAAATGTTCTATTAGTTATATACAAAGACGACTTCAAATCGGCTACAATAGAGCTTCTAGGATAGTGGAGCAGCTAGAAACCATGGGGATACTCTCAGCTCAAAACACAAAAGGGCAAAGAAAGATACTCTAGCCTAAGGCATGCTCTATTTTTATCTTGTAGCCAACTCCATTTATGTTTTCAATGAAGTCTGCTTCACATATTATAATGCCCCTAAAAATCAAGGCAACTCATAAAAAGATTTAATTTCATCCTCATCTGTTACTTTATCCTGCACATTTTTCAGGTATGCAAGATAAACATTCATAGGTTTTTGATAGTTTATACTTGAATGAAATCTTTTAAAATT
>CAYOWG010000084.1:0-5246 GCA_964407605.1 uncultured Sulfurospirillum sp.
TATAGCTAAAAATCCAATAGATATCATAAAAATCGTAAGTGAGAATCGCATAGGGACAAATCGTAGTGTTTAAGTATTAGTTATGGATATTTTACAGATTGTATTTTTAAGTATCATTCAGGGCTTTACTGAGTTTTTGCCCATCTCATCTTCGGCTCATCTTGTACTTATGCCAAAGTTTATGGATTGGCAAGACCAAGGTTTGGCTTTTGATGTTGCTTTACATGTAGGGACATTACTTGCGGTTGTGTTTTATTTTAGAACTGAGATAATTACTATCATAAAAGACTTTTTAGAAAGTCTTAAGCTTAGAAAAAAAGTAGGTGAAAGCACTCTAGGGTGGGCTATCATAATCGCAACTATCCCAGTAGGACTTGCAGGTCTTAGCTTTAATGATTTTATAAGCGACAATCTTCGCTCCCCTTTAGTTATAGCTACAACTACGATTATATTTGCTTTGGCTCTTTATCTTTCAGATAGAAAAGTTGGTGTGAAAAGCGAATATGATATCACTATATACTTTGCTATTTTGATAGGAATCGCCCAAGCTATCGCCTTGATTCCAGGGACTTCTCGCTCGGGAATTACTATGGCAGCTGCTTTGTTTTTAGGATTTTCTAGGGTTGCGTCTGCTAGATTTTCTTTTTTGCTTTCTATCCCTGTTATCGTTCTTGCAGGCGGACTTGAGACTATAAAGCTTGTAAGAAGTGAAGCTTTAGTAGTATGGAGTGAGATTTTTCTTGGAGTTGGACTCTCAGCTGTGAGTGCTTATATCTGTATATATTTCTTTTTGAAACTTATCTCAAAAATCTCTATGACACCATTTGTAGTTTATAGATTGGTATTGGGAGCAGTGTTACTTTGGATTTTTTAAAAAAGATTCAGATTTTTTTTGCGATTATTATTGTATTTGCAATGGTTATTTTAATTTTAAATTGGTATGATAGTTATTCATTTAAGAATAATCCAATTCCTTTAGAATATCGACAAGCCATAGATGAGAAAGAACAAGAAGTTTTGCACTATATGAAGAAGAATTTGGGCTTTAAGTTTCAAGTTCCTATAGTTGTTACAGATAAGATACCAGGCAAGATTTTTGGAGTTACTTCCATGAGCGAAGATGGCAAGATAACGATATATCTGAACAAAAAAGTGATGAAAGAGAGTATGGATTATATTTTGGATAGTGTTATAGCACATGAGTATGCACATGCTGTGCTTTTTAAGACAGGAGATTTTAAAAGGGGCACAGATGGGCATAGTGAGTTATGGAGGCAGGTTTGTATAAAACTTGGCGGACTAAATTGTCAAAAATATGTAGATTCACACGATGTGATAATGAGAAAACTACCAACTATTTTTACGCACTAAAATGAGCAAAGCTTTCGAGAAAAGTAAGTTTAATTTTAAAAAGGAAGTGATTTGAAAAGAGAGTATGCGAGATATCAAGATATTGATAAAGAAGAGCTAGAAAGAGATATAGATGCGATTAAAAAGACTATTGGAAATGCGACTGAGGAAGATTTTCAGCATCTTTTAAAACTAAAAAGATGGGGTAAATACTCAGCTATATCTGGTTTTCTTTTGATGGTTATGATAGTGCTGTTTGAGCTAAATATATTTATGTTTTTGCTTTTAGCTTTAGTCTCTGCACTCTTGATGGGTGTTGGCAATGTTGGAAGATGGGCAAATGTGGCTCATCCTATCTTGCATGGGGCTTATGATAAAGTGCCAAATATCCCAAAAAGATATACAAAAAAAGGCTTTGCTAAGGGCAGACGAAGATATATAGATTGGTTTGATTGGATTACTCCTGATGCTTGGGCTTATGAGCACAACATCATGCACCATTATCACCTAGGCGAGATAGATGACCCTGATAATGTAGAGAGAAATCTAGCTTGGCTACACAATGCAAAGATACCGATGTTTTTCAAATATGCTACGGTTTATGCCTTTGCAGTTTTGTGGAAACTTGCTTACTATGCACCAAACACGCTAAGAATACTTGAAAACAAAGAGAGAATCAGAAACAAACAAGAACCAACAGATGAGTACCAGATAAGCCCTTTTAAGAAAAATGGTTTTATTCTTTGGAAGGATTATATCCTGCCTTATGGACTGTTTAAGTTTGCTTTATTGCCAGTACTATTTTTACCTTTTGGTATGAGTGCTGTTATATCTGTATTTTTTATACTACTTGCAAGTGAAATCGTAGCAAATCTATGGTCATTTGTAGTTATAGTTCCAAACCACTCTGCTGAGGATATATATCAGTTTAGCACTCCTCATAAATCTCAAGGAGAGTATTATCTTCGTCAGATTATGGGAAGCGTGAACTACAACACTGGTTCAGACTTGATTGACTTTGCACACGGCTTTTTGAACTATCAAGTAGAGCATCACCTCTTCCCTGATAAGCCTCTTAGTTTTTATCAAAAAATGCAACCTATCGTTAAAGAGATATGCAAAAAACATAACTTAGAGTATAGGCAAGAGTCAGTTTTTAAGCGAATCGGAATGACAGTTGATTTGATGGTTGGCAAGACAAAACTGCTTACCATAGAAGGCGTTTAGATAGAAAAACTAACACAAAGATACACCATACAAGAGGAGATTGCCTCTGCTCTAACTCATGGAGTTGGAGTTTTGCTTAGCATAATAGGGCTTGTGGTTCTAGTCGCTTTTGCTTCTCTTGATGGTTCTGCTTTGTTGATTGTTTCTTGTTCTATTTTTGGCGGAGCCTTGATATTTGCCTACTCTTCATCTACGCTTTATCATGCAATAACAAATGAAAAAGCCAAGCAGATATTTCGTCAGCTTGACCATGCTTCTATATATCTTTTGATAGCGGGGACTTACACTCCTGTTGTCTTGGTTTCTATAGGGGGCAGTTGGGGTTGGAGTATGTTTTTTATCATCTGGGCAACTGCTATTGTGGGTATAGTTTTAAAATTTATATTCCCTCATAGATTTAAAAAACTCTCCGTCGTTCTCTATCTTGTCATGGGTTGGTTTGCAGTAGTTGCTTCAAAAGAGTTGATACAAGGCATGGAGAGTGGAGGGCTATGGCTACTGCTTATTGGTGGACTCTTTTATTCTATCGGAGTTATATTTTATGTATGGAAATCACTCCCTTATAATCATACAATATGGCATCTATTTGTTCTTTCTGGCAGTATTTCTCACTATTTTATGGTGCTACTCTATATAATCTAAGTTATTTTTAGCTAAAATAGATTTTAAAAATTACAATTAGGGCTATATATGTTACTTCTTACTCCTGGTCCAACGCCAGTCCTTGAAGATATACGAGTGGTTATGAGTGGGCCAACTATTCACCATAGAACTCCTGAATTTGAAGAGATTTTTGCTCAAACTCGGAGGCTTTTAAAAGAGCTTTTTGATATGCCAGAGGTTTTAATGCTCGCTTGCAGTGGAACAGGAGTCATGGAAGCTTGTGTGCTTAATCTATGCAAATCAAAGGCTTTGACTATAAATGCTGGCAAGTTTGGGGAGAGGTTTGGAAAAATTTGTGAGGCTTATAGTAAAGACTATATAGAATTAAAATACGATTGGGATACTCCTGCTTGTCTAGAAGAGGTTGTTGAAACTGTAAAAAATGATGAGAAAATAGACGCTATCTTTATACAGATTTGCGAGAGTGCTGGGGGTTTGAGACATCCAGTTGAGAAAATCGCAAAAGTGCTAAAAAAGATTCGTCCAAACTTGATGGTAGTAGCTGATGGGATAACTGCAGTTGGTGTTGAAAAAGTTAATACAAGCCATATAGATGCACTCATAAGCGGAAGCCAAAAGGCTCTTATGTTGCCTCCTGGACTTGCTCTTGTGGGACTTAGCTTTGAAGCGATAAAGTATATTGAAGAAGGCGGAGCGGGGTATTACTTGAACTTAAAGACAGAACTTAAAAAACAGAGGCAAAATACAACGGCATATACAGCAGCAACGACTCTTGTCGTCGGGCTAAAAGCGATGCTAGAAAAGCTACATGTAGAGGGTTTTGATAAGCTTTATAGTGATACAAAAAAACGCTCGATGGCTAGCAAGAAGGCTTTGGAGGCACTTGGTTTGAAGATATTTCCAAAGACTCCAGCGGATGCTATGAGTGCTGTTTATGATGAAGAGGCGGCTCTCATAAGAAAGATACTAAAAAGCAAATATAGTGTCAATATAGCAGGTGGTCAAGACCATGTAAAAACTACTCTTTTTAGGATAAATCATATGGGTTTAGTTCCTGATTATGAGACTGCTTGGACGCTTAATGCTATCGAGATGGCACTTGAACAGATTGGTCGTCGCTCTTATGATGGAACAGCAAATGCAATTTATACAAAAGAGATAATAAAATGATAGATGAACACGAGATACCAAAAGGAAGCAGACTCTACTTTGGAAAAAGTGCGAAAATAAAAAGAGAGCTTGAAGCGACTGCAAGCACTCTCTTAGAAGAGGCTGGGTTTGAGGAGATTGTAACACCTTTTTTCTCTTATCATCAGCACATAAGCTTGGATGAAAAAGAGATTATTCGCTTTTCTGATGAGACAAACAATCTAGTGTCACTTAGGGCAGATAGCACACTCGATGTAGTTAGGCTTATGACTAAAAGGCTCGGCAGAAGCATAAAGCAGAACAAGTGGTTTTATATACAGCCAGTTTTTAGATACCCAAGTTTGGAAGTAAATCAGATAGGTGCGGAGTTTATAGGTAGTGATGATTTAAGCTCTAGCATCAAGATTTGTGCAGAGGTGTTTAAGAAATTTGATTTGAATCCACTCGTGCATATAAGCAATATCAAGATTCCAAAACTAATAGCAAAAGAGCTAGCTCTTGATTTGAGTGTGTTTGAGCGAGCCGAGCTTCAAAAGATACTCTCTTTGGATATAGATTGGCTTGAGAAGCTTGCTTGCTTGCAAAACCCTAAAGATATAGATGAGGTCATAGAAGCAGTGCCGACTAATATAAAAGTAGAGCTAAAAAAGATGAAAGTCCTTTATGAAAAGTTGGAGTATAAAAATGTATATTTTTCACCACTTTACTATGTCAATATGAGGTATTATGATGAGCTATTTTTTAGAGCGATAGAGAAAAATAGCACTTTAGCAAAAGGTGGAAGCTATGAGAGCGAGTGCATAGAGTCAACAGGATTTGGACTCTATACAGACGCATTAATCGAAAATATAATAAAAGAGAAATAAAATGAACATACAGAAAACACTTTTTCGTGC
>CAYOWG010000085.1:0-5185 GCA_964407605.1 uncultured Sulfurospirillum sp.
TTCTGTATTTATCATTTTATTTTTTCCTCTCATACGGTATGCCTCTTGTTGTCTCTTTTATGAAACTACATAGTTGCAATACTTTTTCATTTTTACTATTTTTTAAAAACTCATCTGCCACATCTTTGATGGGCTCGCCACTTCTAAAAAGCTTTCTAAATGCTCCTTGAAGTGCTCTTATATCTTCTTTTTCAAATCTTCTTTTAAGACCAATCGCATTTAGTCCTTTAACGACTGCACGGTTTCCCTCAGCCAAACAAAATGGCGGTATATCTTGAGTTATTGCACTCGCCCCACCTATCATACAACCCTCACCTATCTTCACAAACTGATGGATTGGGGTCATGCCACCTATCACCGTATAGCTTCCTATCTCAACATGCCCTGCTAAAGTGGCACTGTTTGCTATAACTACGCTTGAGCCGACTTGACAATCGTGGGCGATATGACAATAAATCATTATAAAACAGTCATCTCCAACACGAGTTACCCCACCACCGTGCTTTGTTCCAGCATTTATGGTGACAAACTCACGAATTAGACAATTTTTACCGATGATGACTTTTACGGCATCCTCTTTTGTATAACCAGTATCTTGGGGAGGCATCCCAACTACTGCGTACTGATATATCTTTGTATTTTCGCCTACAAAAGTCTCGCCACACACTTGAGCACCCTGCATAATCTCAACACCACTCTTCAATACACTCTTACTTGAGACAAATGCAAATGCAGCGACTTTAACATCCTCCGCTATACTCGCTCCATCTTCTATGATTGCACTTGGGTGGATATTTGCCACTACTTATCTACTATCATCGCTTTTAGTTCTGCTTCACAAACTAGCTTCTCATCAACAAAAGCCTTTGCACCCAAAACCCAGATAGAGCCTCTATGTTTTATAACGCTTAACTTGTAGATGAGCTTATCGCCAGGAGTTACAGGACTTCTAAACTTGCACTTATCGATACTCATAAAATAGACAACTTTATCTTTAGCAGCCTCTTGGTCGTCTTTACTCGCACTTCTAAAAGCAAGAACTCCACCAGCTTGTGCCATGCCCTCTACTATCATAACTCCAGGGTATATCGGATGGTTTGGAAAGTGCCCTTGAAATATCTGCTCGCCTATGGTTGCATTTTTGTAAGCCTCTATAGTCTCACCCTCTACTAACTCAGTAACTCTGTCTATCAGTAAAAACGGAAATCTATGAGGTAAAATCTTTTGAATCTCTACAACATCAATCAAATCAAAGCCTTTTATAAAATTTTACCATTTTACCCAATTTTAACTAAAACTTCTCTAACATCACTATATGTTTTTGAAATTAATTTAATCTCGTACTTTTTTACTTCTATATTATCCAAGATTATTATAGGATTTAGCGTCAAAAAAGCACTCTCTTGAAGGCATTTTCTTAGCTTTATCTCATCTTCTACTCCTAGAGGTTTTCTCATCATCTCATTGACGCTTTTATATGAAGATTTTAAAATAGTATTTAATTTCTCACACGAAACTAGCAAGATTTCTTCACGATTAAAATACCCAATACCATCTTCAATAAACTCAACTTTGCCCTTAACAAACTCTCTTTTCAAAGTGGAATAAAAAAGAAAATAACTAGAAATCACCTCTTTTCTACTATCTTTTACCAAGGCACTCAAAAGCCTATAGTTCAAAAACTTCTCTCTTTTGAGCCTAAACTTTTGACCTCTCTGCTCACACTCCATAACTCTCTCATAAAGCTCAATTCTATCTTCTATACTTGAGGGCAAAACCTGAGCGTTCACAGGACTCATAAGCTCATCTTTTAGCCTATCTTGCGAATCTCTTTGTTTCTCTAGTGCAAACAAACAGCCACAATAGTTTTGATGATAAAGCATATCTCTTTTTGCCAAAGCAAACTGCTCCTGCGTTCCTCCGTCCACTCTAAAGTCTGGAGTCTCTACATGTAAGGAGTATTTTTGCTCTACATGTAAGGCGTTTTTCTTTAGCTGTTCTATGGACTTTTTGGGGCTTGCTAGAAGAGTTGTTGTTATCTCTTTGATGCCAAGCTCTACTGCTTTTTTTGCGCTAGCTTCAAGGCGATTATCAAAGCAGACCGAACATCGTTTTCCTTTTTCAGGCTCGCCCTCCAATCCCTTTACGGCTTCAAGCCAATTCTCATAATCATACTCGCCCTCTATGAGTTTTACTCCAAGCTTTGCACAGCTTCTTTTGACATCTAAAAGACGAAGTCTGTATTCACTATACGGGTGTATATTTGGGTCATAAAAAAACCCAATAAGTTCTTTATTGGGATATAGAAGTTGTAGTTTTTGTAAAAAAAAGTGGCTATCAACAGAACAGCATATATGTACTAACAAATTTAGTCCTTAAATATCAATTACGATATACTATCATTATTTTTTTTAAAGGAATTACTTTGAAGCTATTAATTGCCATCATTATCCTCTCTTGTTCACTTTTTGCATCGTCTATCACTGACTCACTTAACAGGGAAGTAAAAATTCCAAAAGATATAAACCAAATCATAGCCATCGGTCCTGGGGCTCTTAGACTTGTGACTTATATGAATGTAAGTGATAAGATTGTTGGGATTGAAAAGATGGAGCATAGGGCTATAAAGTTTTCCGAGTACAGAACTGTTCTTGGGGAAAAATTCATAACTTCTTTGCCTATTATCGGGGCTGGCGGAGCTGGAAGACTGCCAAATATAGAGAAACTTATAGAACTAAATCCTGATGTGATTATAGCCTCATTTTTGGACAAAAAACAGCTAGATTTGATGAGCAAAAAGAGTCAAATCCCTTTTGTTTCACTTAGTTATGGCTCAGGATATGGCGGCAGTAAGAAAAAACTTGCTGCGATTAAAAACTCTCTTTCTATTTTAGGGGAGTTATTAAACAAGCAAGACAGAGCAAAAGAGCTTATAGATTTTATGAGTCAACAAGAGAAGTTATTGGTAAGCTACAAGATTCCAGCCTCTTCATTTTATGTAGGCGGTATGGGCTTTAAAGGGGCTCACGGCATAACAAGTACGGAGCGAGACTATCCATCTTTTGAGCTTTTAGGCATCAAAAATGCTCTTGCAAAAGATGCGAGGTCAAATCATCTCTTTATCCAAAAAGAGGCGTTGATACTTAAAAATCCTGATTTTATATTTTTGGATATCTTTGGTAAAAAGATGATTTTGGAACAGCTCAAAAAAGAACCAGCTTTTTTTGAAGCTCTAAGTGCCTATAAAACTGAGCAGATTTACTGGCTCCTACCATATAACTTTTATAACACAAATGTAGCCAATGTATATATAAACTCTTGGATAATTCTCTCAAAATTAGGATATGATATAGATGTAAAGCAAAAAATGAAAGAGATATACAGTATGTTTTATGGCGATAATTACAAAAAACTAATAGACTCAAGATTTCCACTACAAAGCTTCAAGTAGTGCAATCCCTCACGCTCAAAAAAAGACAAAAGAAATACTACCGTATAACGGCTCTACTTTTTACGCTTTTAGCACTATTTTTATGGCTAAACATCATCACAGGTACTGAGGGCATAGAGCCTAGTAAAACTCTGCTTTTGCTTGATGGTATTGAAGATAGCTTTGACTTTGTTGCAGAACAAATAAGGCTACCAAGAGCTATTGGGGCTATCTTGGTTGGAGCACTTTTGGGCTTGAGTGGGGCAGTGATGCAAGGGGTCTTGAAAAATCCTCTAGCTTCTCCATTTACTCTTGGCATCTCTCAAGCGGCTGCATTTGGTGCTAGTTTTGCCATCATAGTCTTACAAGCCTACTCGATGGAAGCCTATCTCTCTTCGAATGTTAGTATCGCCTTGTGTGCTTTTGTTGCTAGTTTGGTTTGTATGATGACTATACTTTTTTTAGGTTCTGTTTCATCTTTGAGTCCAAGCTCTATGATACTTGCAGGCGTGGCACTAGGCTCACTCTTTAGCTCTATGACTATGTTTATGCAATATTTTGCAGATGATTTGGATATAGCGGCTACTCTTTTTTGGACATTTGGCGAGCTTGGGAAGGCTGATTGGGATTCGATTTGGATTATGGTGATTGTGTTTTTCCCTGTTTTTATCTATTTTGTTTTTTCGCATTGGAAGATGGACGCTATGAGCTTTGGCGATGAGAGTGCTCAAAGTAAGGGTGTCAATATATTTAGATTTAGATTTGTCTCCTTGCTTCTCTCGTCTTTACTTTGTGCGGTTGCTGTATCTTTTATAGGGATTATTGGTTTTGTTGGCTTGGTTGCTCCTCATTTTGTGAGGCTTTTTGTAGGAGAAAATCACTTTGCACTTATAACACTTTCGACTCTTAGTGGGGCAACTCTGCTACTCGTGGCTGATTTGGTCTCAAAGCTTATACTAGCTCCCATCATCTTGCCGATTGGGATTTTGACATCGTTTATGGGTGTGCCATTTTTCCTATATCTTCTTGCAAAAAAGGGTAGGTTTTGAGTTTACATGTAGAGCATCTAGGCTTTAAGCTAAAAAGAAAAACTATCCTCGAAGATATCAATTTTGATGCAAAAAGCTCGCAAGTGAGAGTCATCATAGGACCAAATGGAGCAGGCAAAACTACACTCCTAAAAGCCATAGCACAAATCAACAAAAAAAGTTTTGGAGGCTTAAGCGTAGATGGAACTCATCTAGGCTCACTAAAAACAGCCGAGCTTTCAAAAATCATCTCATATATGCCACAGTTTTTAGAAGTGCCAGACTTGAGTGTTTTAGAGGTTTTGGAGCTAGGAAGATACACCTTTAGTGGCTTTAAAATAAAGCAAAAAGACAGAGTAGTTATAGACGATATCATAGAGAGATTTTCACTCTCAAGCATCTTGGAAAAAAGAATCCCAACCCTAAGCGGAGGCGAAAGACAAAAAGTTCTACTAGCCTCATCTCTAACCCAAGAGCCAAAAGTCCTACTCCTAGATGAGCCAATCTCACACTTAGACCCAAAAAATCAACTTGAAGTACTAAGAGTCATAAAAAAACTAACTATAGATAAAAAGATAATCACACTCATAGTCCTACACGACATCCAACACGCACTTCACTATGGCGATAAACTCCTCATGATGAAAGATGGAAAAGTCGCCTATGACCTCGACGAAAAAGAGATCAAAGAGCATCATCTAAGTACTGTTTTTGATGTAGATGTAAA
>CAYOWG010000086.1:0-5128 GCA_964407605.1 uncultured Sulfurospirillum sp.
CCGTATTTACTTCTTGCAACTGTTCTTCCAGCAACACCAGCAGTATCAAGTGCACCACGAACGATATGATACTTAACACCTGGTAAATCTTTGATTCTACCACCACGAACTAGAACAATCGAATGCTCTTGCAAGTTGTGACCTTCACCACCGATATAACTGATTACTTCAAATCCACTAGTCAATCTAACTTTTGCAACTTTTCTTAAAGCTGAGTTAGGTTTTTTTGGAGTTGTAGTATAAACTCTAGTACAAACACCTCTTCTTTGAGGACACTTAACAAGTGCTGGTGATTTTGACTTCTTAACCACTTTTTTTCTTTTATTTCTTACCAATTGGTTGATAGTTGGCACATTTTTTCCTTTTATTCATTTTCTTTAAGCTTAAAATACCGATCCATTAAAACTATCTGATAAAGGATAGATTTCAAAGAACCGGTATTTTACTTAAATTTCACTTAAAATCAAATTAAGCTAAGAATTCCCTAGCTTAGCTCTTTTTCATCCTCTAGCTTTAAAATCATCTTTTTCTTCTGATAAAGCCCAGTTCCTACAGGAATCATACGCCCTAAGATTACATTCTCTTTCAAATCCTCAAGCATATCCATCTTTCCAGCGATACTAGCTTCAGTTAAAACTTTTGTAGTCTCTTGAAATGATGCAGCTGAGATTATACTATCACTACCGATAGCAGCTCTTGTAACACCAAGAAGTGTTGGCTCTGCGATTGCAGGCTCTCCACCCATCTGCATAATCTTCTCATTCTCTTCTCTAAACTTACGCCTACTAACCAATTCTCCAACGATAAACTTAGTATTTCCGCTATCAACTATCTTGACTTGTCTTAGCATCTGAGACACGATAACCTCGATATGCTTATCACTAATCGCAACACCTTGTGAGCGATATACTTGTTGAATTTCACTAATTATATACTTGTGAAGCTCTTTTTCACCCATAATCCTCAATATATCATGGCTTGAAACAATACCATCAGTAAGGTGCTCACCAGCATGAACAAACTCACCTTCATTGACAAGAATTCGTATCTTCTTGCTTACAAGGTACTCCACACTTGTGCCGTCTTGTGCATCTATGATGATTCTTTCTTTACTTCTTAATGGCTTACCAAATCTAATAGTCCCATCAATCTCAGCAATAACAGTTGCATTTTTTGGTCGTCTTGCTTCAAAAAGTTCACTTACTCTTGGAAGACCACCCGTAATATCACCTGATCTTGTAGCTGCTTTTGGTGTACGACCTATGATGTCTGCTAAATTTATACTCTGCCCATCTTTTACAAATATAGCAGTTTTTGGCTCAAGACTATATCTTATTATCTCTCCATTTGTAGTTGCTATTATGATTGTTGGCTTTGTGCCACTTGGTAAATACTCATTTACGACAAGCTTGACCTCTCCAGTGATTTCGTCAAACTGTTCAGAAGCTGTATAACCAGGCTCAATGTCCTCAAACGCAACAACTCCACCAACTTCAGCAATAACTGGAGTAGAGTATGGATCCCATTCTGCTACAACCATCTGCTCATTTGTATTTGGTTTTGCAATCATCGTGCTTGGTTCAACTTCACTATTATCACAAACTTCAAGAATAGAGTTTCTTGGTATATAATGACGAACTGCTTCTCTATCTTGAGCATCAGCAACTACAGCAAAAAGACCTTTTTCTGTTACTACATCGCCTTTTTTAATGGCTTTTATACGATTCAAGTAGTCGCCATTAAGCTTATAATACTTAACAGTTCCTAGAGCTCCAGATCTTATCTTTTGAACTACAGGATCGCCATCTTTTACTCTAAGTTCACTAGCATAAGGGATACGATTTGGAATATTCCAACTATCTTTTATAACTTCTACTATGCTCTCATTTTTCTCAACTTTATCTCCATTCTTATAAGGGATATAAAACTTTCCTTCAACTTTTCCACTAACACCTGCAAGCTCATTTGGCTTCGCTAAATTTGATTTTCTAAAGCTATACTTTACACTATCTTTAGTGCCTTTAATAGTGATAATAGTCTCTTCATGAGCATGATCTATATCAACAACACCAGCAAAAGGAGTTTTTATCTTTGGCTCAACCAGTAAAATAGCCGCATTTCTACGATTTGATACTATATTCTTGCCCTCTTTTGTTTGATAAGTCTTTACATTATAGTATCTTATAAAACCCTCTTTGCTTGCAAGAACTTGTCTGTCTTGAGCTTGTGTTGATGCTGTTCCGCCCACATGGAATGTTCTTAGAGTCAACTGAGTACCAGGCTCCCCAATCGATTGAGCTGATATAATACCCACTGCCTCGCCTGGACGAACAAGCTTACCTTCTCCTAGATTTATACCATAACACTTAGCACAAACTCCCTTTTTAGCTTTACAAGTTATAGGTGTTCTTATAGTTACTGACTTAGTATCAGCCTCTTTAAGTGCGAGTGCTTTCTCATCATCTATCAAAGTCCCTTCAGTAAAAAGAACCTCATTGGTTATAGAGTCTATAATATCTTCAGCCAAAACTCTACCGTGAGCTCTCTCATCAAGTGACTCAATCAAATCTCCACTATGAACTATCTCAGAAATCTCAACACCTTCATGCGTACCACAATCATCCATAGTAACTTTTACATTTTGTGCAACATCTATCAGTTTTCTCGTAAGATAACCAGCATTTGCTGTTTTTAAAGCAGTATCAGCAAGTCCTTTTCTAGCACCGTGAGTTGAGATAAAATACTCAAGAACATTTAGTCCCTCACGGAAGTTAGAGATGATAGGAGTCTCAATGATAGAACCATCAGGTTTTGCCATAAGTCCACGCATACCAGCAAGCTGACGAATCTGAGCTGCTGAACCTCTAGCTCCAGAATCTGCCATCATATAGATAGAGTTAAAGCCATCTTTATCTGTCTCAGTAAGCTTCATCATCTCACCCGCAACATCATTGTTTGTATCAGTCCAAATATCAATAATCTTGTTATATCGCTCTTGCTCTGTTAGTAGTCCTGAAGTATATTGCTTCTGTATTTCTCTTACTTTTTTCTTTGCATCTGCAATTTTTGCTATCTTTGTATCAGGCACTTTTATATCATCAATGGATACTGAGATTCCTGCACTAGTTGCATACTTAAATCCGAGGTCTTTTAAGTGGTCTAAGAATTCTGCAGCAACAGAGAGTCCGCCTATCTTAAATACATAATCAACCAAGGCCCCGATATTTTTCTTTTTCATAACTATATTCCAAAGATTCTCAGGAACAAAATCAGGCAAGATTGATTTTAGTATCAATCTTCCAGCAGTTGTAAATAGGGTTCTTCCCTCTATTACTGTTTTTATTTTTGCATGAGCATCAAGAAACCCAGCATCCATCGCTATATTTACTTCATCTACATTTGCAAATATCTTATTTGAGCCTTTTGCTCCAATTTTCTCTAGTGAAAGATAGTAAAGACCAAGTACCATATCTTGTGTTGGCACAGTTATCGCCTTACCACTTGCAGGAAGCAAGATATTCATAGAACTCAACATCAAAACTTTACACTCGGCAATTGCTTCATGACTCAGCGGTACATGCACAGCCATCTGGTCACCATCAAAGTCAGCATTAAAAGCAGAACAAACTAGCGGATGAAGACGAATTGCCTTGCCATCAATCAAAACTGGATGAAATGCCTGAATAGAAAGCTTATGAAGCGTTGGTGCACGATTTAGCATGACAGGATAGTCTTTAACTACTTCAGCTAAACACTCCCAAACTTCATTTGTCTTCTCATCTATAAGTTTTTTTGCTTGCTTTATTGTTGTTGCATAACCTTTCTCTTCAAGAGCACAAAGTAGATGTGGCTTAAATAGCTCTAAAGCCATAATCTTCGGTAACCCACACTGATCCATCTTTAAATTTGGTCCAACAACGATAACAGAACGGCCAGAAAAATCTACTCTTTTACCAAGAAGATTTTGACGAAAACGACCTTGTTTACCCTTGATGATTTCTGAAAGGGACTTCAAGGGACGCTTATTTGCTCCTTTTACAGCATTTGCACGGCGACCGTTGTCAAAAAGTGCATCAACTGCTTCTTGTAGCATTCTCATCTCATTACGAATAATGATTTGAGGAGCATCAAGTTCCATCAATCTTTTAAGCCTTGAGTTTCTGTTTATTACTCTACGATAGAGATCATTTACATCACTTACGGCAAATTTTCCACCATCTAGCTGAACTAGAGGTCTTAAATCTGGCGGAAGTACAGGAAGTATAGTTATCATCATCCACTCTGGACGGTTTCCGCTATTTAGAAATGATTCGACTACCTTTAGTCTCTTCACTAATGTTTTTTTATTAGCTTCAGAGTTAGTATTTTTTATATCTTCTTTTAAGGTTGAGAGTATGTCTATAAGGTCAAGATCAGCCAAAAGTTCTTGGATGATAGTTCCACCCATATTGGCATCAAAACCAGTATGCTCAAATCTTTGGTTTAAAGATTGGTATTGCTCTTCATTTAGAACATCATATTTCTTTACTTTTTTTGTACCCTCTGCATCATAACAAGCATCTCCAGAAGCTTTTACTAGGTAAGCTTCATAGTACAATACGCGCTCAAGATCTTTCATCTTTATGCCAAGAAGTGTACCAATTCTACTTGGTAGTGAGTTAACATACCAGATATGCGCAACAGGAACAACAAGCTCAATATGACCCATTCTAGATCTTCTTACTCTAGTGTTAGTTACTTCAACGCCACACTTCTCACACTTAACGCCTTTATAACGCATCTTTTTATATTTGCCACAAAGACACTCATACTCACGAACTGGTCCAAATATTTTCGCACAAAAAAGACCGTCTCTTTCAGGTTTTAGTGTACGGTAGTTGATTGTTTCAGGTTTCTTTACCTCGCCATAACTCCATGAACGAATCTTGTCAGGACTTGCAAGTCTTAACTGAAATGCCTTAAAGTCTCTTGGTCTATTTTCTTCGTGAATTTCAATCGGTACTAGATTCTTCATTTTCTTCCACCTCGTCATATATTTCAACATCTAAAGCCAATGACTTCAACTCGTTTGTTAGTACAAAAAATGTCTCTGGAATACCAGTTGATGGGATACTTTCGCCTCTTGTAA
>CAYOWG010000087.1:0-1522 GCA_964407605.1 uncultured Sulfurospirillum sp.
TTTGATGCAGTTCAAAGTTGGTTTCAAACGAAGCCTGAAATATTTAAGATTTTACTAGATGTGTTTCAAGATATTGCTTTTGAAATGGTACAACGTGGTGAAACTTGACAAATACGCAAAACAAAATAATTAAGGAAGTAAAATGTTTTTAAATAGATTAGAGGAAGAAGAAAAAGTTGCTTTTTTAGAGCTGGCACACCATATCGCACGAAGCGATAATAACTTTAGCGAAGACCAAAAAAGTATCATTACAAAGTACTGTATGGAGATGCAACTGAAAGATATTGAATATAATGCTGAAGACTTTGATATTTACAATACTCTTGATAAAATCCATAACCATAGAAGCAGAAAAATAGTTCTTTTAGAAATTATGGCACTTATCTATTCTGATGATTTTCTTCATGAAGAAGAAAGAAAGGTTTTAGAAAAACTTCTTGAAGTGTTTGATTTGAACTATAACTTATCTATCGTATATACTCAATGGGCAAAATCTATGCTTGCTCTGTATATTCAGGGCACTGCCCTTATCGAACTATAGGAGATTTTATGTCAAAATTTAAAGATGTAGAAAATAGCACTAGTTTAAAGTCGTACTTGTCAAAAGAAGATATAAGCACACTTGCAAAACTAAAACAAGCCCTAGTCGATGATGATATTCTCCTAACATGTATGGGTCTATACAACCATGGAAAAAGTTCTGTTTTAAATGCCCTTATAGAAGATTATGAAGACAAAACATTTAAAACAGCAGACATAAGAGAAACAACTAAAAACAAAAAAGCTAAGCATGGAAATATTACATTTGTAGATACTCCTGGTCTTAATGCACAAAAACATGATGATAAAAGAGTTATGGATGCTGCAAAAGAGTCTGATATAAACTTATTTGTACATAATGTAAATACTGGTGAGTTTGTTGCAAGTGAGGTGGCTTTCTTTCATGAGATAAAGAAACATTGGAATAATCCTATAGAGTTTATACAAAGAACTATCTTTGTTCTATCACGAATAGACGAAGCACAAAATGATGCAGATATTAAAAATACAGCACTGAAAATGAAACAACAAATCAAAGAAATATTTGAAGTTGAAGCTCGTATAATCCCTGTATCTTCAAAAGATTACAAAGAAGGGATGATTGAAAAAGAGGAAGGACTCATAGAAGAAAGTAATCTTAAAATGTTGCAAGAACAGATACGAACGCTTAGTGATAAATTACTTGTTTCAATCAAAAAAACAAAAAAAGAACGTATAGAAAAGTATTATGATGGTTTGATACAGAAGTTAAGTTCTAGACTTGAAAAAGAAAAATTAGAACTTAATCAACTTGAGAATGAACAATCAAAACGAGAAAAAAGTTTCCAAAATGACTTAAAAATGATTGAGAAGACATTAATTAACAAATATAAACAATTGGCGGAGGTGTAGCATGTTTGGTTTTTTAGCGGCTTTGGGTCCTATAGGTGCTGTAGCGGCAGTAGCTGGAACAGTTGGTGTAGCAGTTCTTGCTAGCGGTTCG
>CAYOWG010000087.1:1622-5080 GCA_964407605.1 uncultured Sulfurospirillum sp.
AATCTAAAAAAGATTTAATTCAAGAGGAGATTGATTTATATATTGAAAAGCAAATAACAAGAGTAAGAAAAAAATATGAAATTGATATATCTATCAACACTACAATACTAGAATTATCAACCTCCTCTGAACTTGAAAGCCGTTATGGTCTTTTTGGTAATATGAAAAGTTTAAATCTAAATGAGACACCCATAGTAGAGGTCTTAAGTGAAAATACTGCATTTACGACAAGAATAAAAAATACTAAGTCTAATATTAATGAACTTACATCAGCAATAAAGTTATTAAAAGAGGCAAAAAATGAATTCACTGCCTAGCCTCCACAGCTTTTACACATCATTAAATGATATTTCGATTATTAACAACAACCTTGATGCTAAAAGAGATGAATTAAAAAATATTATCCATAATTTTAACAAAGATATTCAATCTAAAGAAATTGAAAAAGACCTACTTGAAAAAAATGAACAACTAGGAAAACTTTTAGAAGGAACTATCGCGAAGTTAAAAAAAACTTCACACAACTGGGTTGAGAACTTTGAAGAGTTACTCAATAGAGAAAAGTTTAGAAGTGATTTGGAAAACCACTTTATTATTATTATTTTTGGTAAAGTAAAAGCAGGTAAAAGTTCACTTGGAAATTTCATAGCTAAAAATAATACCACAGATGAAAAGGTACAGTTTTTTAAATATGATGAAGCAGGAAATGAACAAGCCATAAAGAGACTAGAAGAGATAGGCGAAGATAACGAATTTGCAACAAACAACCTTGAATGCACTGTTGAAATTCAAGGTTTCAAACTCAAGGGTCTCGCATGGATAGATACCCCTGGTTTAGGTTCTATGGTAAAAGCAAATGGAGACTTAGCAATAAAGTATATTCAAAGTGCTGACTATATTATCTATCCAACATCTTCAAATTCTCCACTACAACAAGATGAGATAGCCCAAATAAAGGAGCTTTTCGAGCAGAAAAAGCCTGTGACAATCTGTATAACAAAATCAGACACTCAAGAGAGACAAAAAGACGCTAATGGAAAATTTAAGCGAGATGAAAATGGAAAAATAGCAAAGTTTCTTGTGAATAAATCAGATAAAGATAGAGCTAGCCAAGAAAGCTATGTAAAAGAAGAAATAGAAAAAATCTTAACTGATAAGAGTTATAAAATTGGAGATATATTTTCCATATCAACGCATACTGCGAATGCTGCATTAAGTACTCAAGACTCTGATTTACTAGATGGTAGCAATATGATGAAATTTTATGAACTTATCACAGAAGTTATCAAGAAAAAAGCGTCATCACTCAAAGAATCAACACCGTTCAATGGACTGCTCTCCTTTATAGATAACGAACTTCTTGCTAACGCAGATAGCGAAGGTTCTATAAAAGCCTTAGAGAGTTCTTTAAATTACTTCGATGAAAAAGTAAAAGAGGCACAAGCACAATTTGAAGTTGTTAAAACAAATACAAATAGTGATATAAAATCTGAGATAGACTTTATAGTTTCATCCCATGTATCTGAAATAGATAAAAACAACTCACAAGAGAAGTTTGCTATTATCGATAAAGAATTAAGTAAAAGTATTTCAGATATTATCAACAAAAATATAAAAGAAATACTCCAAGGATTTCATAGCTCTTTAAACTCACTAGAGGGCATGCTTGGTAAAACAGATGAATTTAAAATCGAAGATGAATACAAAGAGATTCAAGTCTGGTACGAAGACAGAAGTTTTTTAAACGTAGTTACATTTGGATTACTAGGAAGAAGTAAGAGTTCGATAGAAGAAACAGTACTTGTTGGAGACAACAAAGAAAGTATGGTTCTTAAATACAAACAAGACAGAACACAAGGCTATATTGAAAGTGCCTTAGAAAACTATGAAAGTATTGCTAATACTTTCTTCATTCCTCTTTTGAATGTATCTACCAATATCAAGCAAGATATTGACAGCCTAAAACAACATATAAATAAATATAAAGTAACTTTAAAAGAATAAGTATGAATAACTATATAAGTAAGTACAGTCGTATAAAAAAAGAAATCAGTGAAGTAAGTGCACTTTATAGAAGAGAAGATGAAGTACTCAAGTTTAATACACACTTGGAAAATAAACTGGAAAACTTTAATCCAACTATTATGGTGTATGGTGTCTATAATGCTGGAAAAAGCACTTTACTAAATGCTATTTTTGGTCAAGATGAAATGGCAAAAACAGGAGATTCTCCAGAAACAGCAGAGATAAATGCATACTCCTACAATGGCTATACTATATATGATACACCTGGAATAAATGCTCCAATAGAACATCAAGCAGTAACTGATGAACATTTAGCTAAAAGTGAATTGATAATCTTTGTTTTAAGCAATAATGGTTCATTTGAAGACAGGTATATCTATGAAAAGATAGGTGAAATAATTAAAGCAAAAAAACCTATACTTATTGCAATGAACAATAAGAGTGGCATTGATATGAATTCTATCGAAGCTAAAAGTGAGATAGATAAAGTTAATCAACACTTAAGTACTATATGTGATGAAATGGGTATCGATAAGGCAGAAGAGAAGGTTAGCTTTACTTTTGTCGATGCAAAAACTGCACTTGAAGGAAAAATTGAGAAAGAGCAAGAGCTTATTGATGAAAGTAAAATAAAGCAATTTGAAACGATAATGAATAACCTTCTTGGCAGTTCTGGGAAAGAAGAAGTGACTAATGCTTTGAACCTTTATATAAAAGATTATATAACTAGCACTCTTACTCTCATAGATGAAAAAATCGATAATCCTGAAATAAAAAAGACGCAAGAGCTTATTACATACCTTGAAAAATTAAAGCAAAAGACATTTGTGGATTTAAAAGATATTGTAATGCAAAGCACTACGATAGTAACCGCTAACCTGCTAGAACTAATGCTTTCAAAAGATAAAAAAAGTATTGAAGACATGGTTACAAAAACTACAGAAGATATTAATATAAAAATTAATCAAAAAATTCAAGAAGTACAAGGCGAACTTCAAACTAAAGCAAAACAATTTGCAACAGAATTTAAACAATTTTCAATTGAAGCTCCAGTAGTTGATTTAGATATTAAAACTTTAACGCAAGCCAAGCAAACACAGAAATCAAACAATAAAGCAGCCTTTGCATCAGCTGGCACAAGTCTTGCGACGATGGTTCCCCCTACAATTATAATACCAACTCCACTTGGTCCCTTACCAGTGAAACCATTACTAATGATTGCAAGTGCATTATTTGTTGCGTTTTCAGGTTCCGATGAAGCAAGAATAAAAGCTGAAGCAAAACTTGATGAAAAAAGAGCACAACACCTTAGTGCAAAAAATAAATCTGATGAATATGGAATGAAGCTAAAAGAGACTTTGATTCAAAGAGTAAATGAAAATCTTGATAATTCGTTTACAGGTATTCTAAAAAGTTATCTTGAATTTTCTAAA
>CAYOWG010000088.1:0-5057 GCA_964407605.1 uncultured Sulfurospirillum sp.
CAAAAAAAGAGACCTTGGCGCTAGATATACTAATCCAAAACAGAGGCAAGATAACTGACATAGAAACATTTAAAAAAGTAATCTGGGAAGGCAAAGAGACTCTTGATGCTACTTTTAGAACAGTGATGAAAAGACTTAAAGATAAAATCAAAACTAAAGATTTTATAACCTCAAGAAAAGGTCAAGGCTACATAATAGAGTAAAAAAGTAACACTCTTAAAAAAATAGCAAAATTAACTTATTTTATTGAAACTTTATTGAAACTTTAGACTATACTTGGTTAATCAAACAACAAAGGACTCAATATGAATACAACAAGTTTACTAAAGAAAGTTTTAGTTACTTCAGCTCTCTTGGCTGCTCTGATTTCTGGTCTTAGTGCCGCAAAAAAAGAGCAAAAATATATCATTGCAACAGCAAGTACAGGTGGAACTTACTACCCTGTTGGTGTTGGTATTGCAACGATTGCTAGTCTTAAGCTTGCAAAAAAGCATAAGATGACATTTTCTGCTATCACAAGTGCGGGAAGTGGCGAAAATGTGGATATGATTGACAAAGGTGAAGTTGATTTTGCAATCCTTCAAGGTCTTTTTGGTTCAATGGCATGGCAAGGAAAAGCAAAGTATGAAGGTAAGCCAAGAAAAAATCTTCGCTCTGTAAGTATGCTTTGGCAAAATGTTGAGCAGTTTGTAGTTTTTAACAATATTGCAACTACTGGCAACATCATGGATATGAAAAATCTATACGGCAAAAAATTCTCAATAGGTAAAAGAAACTCAGGAACAAGAGTTTCAGGACAAACAATCCTTAGAACATTAGATATCGACTACACCAAGATGAATCTTCAATTTTTAGGCTATGGACCAAGTGCAACAGCTATGCAAGATAGAAAGATTGACGGTATGAATATCCCATCAGGCCCTCCAACAAGTGCCATCACAAATGCTTATGCGACTATAGGAGCAGATAAAATCAAGCACCTAGAGTTTAGTGATGCTGATGTTAAAAAGATAAGCTCAGCTTACCCAGTATGGACAAGATATGTTATTGAAGCAGGAACTTATCCAGGTCAGAAAAAAGCTATAAACACAATCGCTCAACCAAACCTCCTAGTTGTTACAAAAGATACTCCTGATGAGACTGTATATCTTTTAACAAAAACTATATATGAGAATCTTCCATTTTTAAACACAGTTCATAAAGCAACAAAGGTAATGGACATCAAAAAAGCAATCTCAGGTCTTCCTATGCCTCTTCACCCAGGAGCTGCAAAGTACTACAAAGAGCAAGGAATCGATATACCAGATAGACTTATAGCTAAGTAATGCTAAAGTTTAGTAAAAATAGCGTAAACAAATTTATATTTGTTTACGCTATTTTCATTTCTGTTTTTCACTTCTACCTCAATATCCAAGGCGGATTAAGCGACCTTTGGTTTAACGCAGCTCACTTCTCACTTCTAGCATCTCTTGGCTTTTTAAGCTACAGAAGTTCAAAATACTCTGAGCAAGAATTTGTACCAATAATAGATATTTTTCTATCTATATTGGTATTGGTTCCTTTTATATATCTTGTTGGCTTTGAAGAGTCTCTCTATCAAGTAGCCCACGGCAATATGAGATTTTGGGATATCAATGTAGCAATCATGTCTATCATCCTAAGCATTGAGATAACAAGGCGAACCACAGGACTTATCATACCGTTTATCATGATTACTGCCATCGGTTATATCGTCTTTTTTGGGCAGTATATTGATGGTGTATTTGCTTTTGGTGGCATGACTTATGAGAGATTTTTGTATCGCATATACTTTACAGGTGAAGGACTTTTTGGCTCCATCGCTACCATATCTTCTACTTATGTGTTTATGTTTATACTTTTTGCTGCATTTTTACTTAGGAGTGGAGCGGGGGACTTTATAGTTGATTTGTCCTCTGTTTTAACTTCAAAATTCCGTGGAGGCGCTGGTCATGTAGCAGTTGTTAGTTCCGCTCTTATGGGAACTATCTCAGGAAGTGCAGTCGCAAATACAGTCTCAACAGGCTCAATCACAATCCCCATGATGAAGAAAAATGGCTTTAAGCCCATCTTTGCAGCTGGAGTGGAGACCGCTGCTTCTACTGGTGGTCAAATCATGCCTCCTATCATGGGTGCTGGTGCATTTATCATGGCTCAAATCACGCAGATTCCTTTTGTGACTATCATCACTGTTTCAGTTCTTCCTGCGATTTTATACTTTGCTTCTATCGGTTTTTATATCCATATACACGCAAAAAAATACAATATTGACAAACAAGAGAGTGATGTAAAGATCCTACCTATCTTGAGAGAAGGCTTTCACTTCTTGATTCCACTCTCAACCCTAATAGGGCTTTTGATATACGGATACACTCCAACCTATGCAGCTGGCATAGCAATCATCGCTATCATTGGGGCATCATACCTAACAAAACACAAAAGAATGGGCATAAAAGAGATACTAGAAGCCTTAGCTCTTGGAAGTAAAAATATGATAGTTACCGGTGTTCTTTTAGTCGGTGTTGGCATCATCGTGGGAGCCATCAATATCTCTGGAATTGGTATCATATTTTCTCAGCTCATCATGGAGTGGTCACAAGGGCAGCTTATAATAGCTATGGTTCTTGTTGCTCTTGCTTCTCTTATTCTTGGTATGGGACTTCCTGTAACTGCTTCTTATGTTGTTTTAGCAGTTCTCTCAGCTCCTGCTCTAGTGGGGCTCATGCTCTCGCCAGAGATGGCAGCTTTAGCGGCGGCTGGAGTTATGATACCTGAGATTATTATGTATCTTCTCTCAGCTCACCTTATCATATTTTGGCTATCTCAAGACTCCAACCTCACTCCGCCTGTGTGCCTTGCAGCCTTTGCGGCAGCTGGGATTGCTAGGACACATCCTATGAAAACAGGAGTTCAGTCTTGGATACTAGGAAAAGGGCTCTACATAGTTCCTCTTTTGTTTGCATTTTCTCCTTTGATTACTGGGGATTGGTATCAAAAATTTGAAGTTTTCGCCTTTGGCATGGTAGGTTTTCTAGCTTTTACTATAACTGTATCAGGATTTTGGGACAGGAAGCTTTATATTTGGGAAAGAGCTATATTTGGAGCTAGTAGTCTGTTTTTGCTCTCTCAAGATGCTCTTTTTAACTGGGAAAGCTATTTTGAGCTTGTGCCAAATGTTCATATCATAGGCCTGATTCTGTTTTTAGCTATAATGACCTTTCACAAACTTTCAGGAGAAAAGCAGTGCAAGATACCATTAAAAACTTAGAAAAAAACGGATTTGAAGTTTTTCAAGTCAAGGACTCAAAAGAGGCTTTACATGTAGCTAAGTCTTATATAAAACACGGACTAAAGATAGGGCTTGGAGGTTCAACAACAGTAGCTCAAATCGGACTTTTAGAGTTTCTTGTAAATCATAAAGATATAAACCTATGCAACCAGTATGAGAGTGGCATAGATATGAGTGAAAACCTAAACCGCAGACGAGAGGGAATCCTAAGCGACCTCTACATCACAGGCTGCAATGCCATCACGCAAAACGGTGAGCTTGTCAATGCAGATGGAAGCGGAAACAGAGTAGCCGCTCAAATCTTTGGTCCTAAAAAAGTCCTTCTTTTTGTTGGCAAAAACAAGATAGTAAAAGATATACACGAGGGATTTGCTCGCATCAAAAACATAGCTTCAGTGAAAAATATAAACCGCATGAACTCAAAAGCCATAGAGATGGGCAAAACACCACAGTACAATATGGACAACATAGGAAACAAGTTTGTTTTTATAAATGGCGACGAGAAAGGAAGAACAACAATCATCTTAATTGACGAAGAATTAGGGTACTGATATGTACGACTATCTAGTTATAGGCGGCGGCATCATAGGACTCAATATAGCAAAAAATCTCAAAGAGAGAGACTCTACGAGCAAGATAGTCTTGATAGACAAAGAGTCAGAACTAGCACTCCATGGTAGTGGCAGAAACTCTGGAGTCTTGCATGCTGGCTTCTACTACTCAGCAGACTCTCTAAAGGCAAAGTTCACAAAAGATGGTAACAAAGCACTTCATGAGTTTTGTGAACAAAGAGGCCTACATGTAAACAGGTGCGGTAAGGTCATAGTCGCTATTGATGAAGAGGAGCTAGAAGGACTTGAAGAGCTAAAAAAGCGAGGAGATGTCAACGGAGTTGAGCTTTCATGGCTAGATGAAGATGAGCTTCGTGAAAGATATCCGAATGTAAAAACCTACAAAAAAGCTCTATTTTCACCCAACACCTCTACCGTAAATCCAAAAGAACTTACTTTGGAGTTTGCAAAAGCTATAAAAGAGATGGGTGTAACGATACTGACAAACACAGCCTACAAAAAGCGCATCAATGAGCATGAAATCTCAACAACACAGGGCAATATAAAATGCAAAAAAGTGATAAATTGTGCGGGTCTATATGCCGATAAAATAGCACAAGATTATGGCTTTGCAAAAAACTATGTAATCATCCCATTTAAGGGAATTTATCTAAAAGACAAAGACAACCTCTCAGGTCTCAAAACTAATATATATCCCGTTCCAAATCTAGCAAATCCTTTTTTAGGTACTCACTACACACTCACAGAGAAGAATGAGGCAAAGATAGGACCAACAGCCATACCAGCTCTCTGGAGAGAGAACTATAAGGGATTTGATAATTTTAAATTCGAGGAGATGACCCAAATACTCTTTTATGAAGCAAAACTTTTCATAACAAATGCCTTTGGATTTAGAAGCCTAGCCTACACAGAAGTAAAAAAGTATATAAAATCACACCTCATAGCTCAAGCCCAAAAACTAACTAAGGACATGAAACACAAAGGCTACGACTCTTGGAGCACCCCTGGCATAAGAGCCCAACTGCTTGATGTCAATACCCTTGAGCTTGTGCAAGATTTTGTAGTTGAAGGCGATGAAAAAAGCATACATGTACTAAATGCAGTAAGTCCTGCTTTTACTTCATCAATCCCTTTTACTAACTGGGTTGTGGAAAACTATGTTTTAAAAACTAAGTCCT
>CAYOWG010000089.1:0-5033 GCA_964407605.1 uncultured Sulfurospirillum sp.
AAAGTGGGCAAAAAAACAAGCTGTACCATTTGAGCAAGTGCAACATCACTATGCACATATACTCTCTTGTATGTTTGAGCACGATATAGATGAAAAAGTTTTGGGCATTGCTTGGGATGGGACTGGATATGGCGATGATGGGACTATCTGGGGTGGTGAGTTTTTGCTTTGTGATAGAAGTAGCTTTGAGAGAGTTGCTTACTTTGAGCCTTTTTTGCTTTTGGGAGGTGAAGCGAGTATAAAAGATGTAAAACGCATAGCACTTTCGATGATTTTAGATTGTGAAGAGGATAAGATTTATGATGATTTTTTAGAGCGCTTTAAAGCAAGTGAACTAAATCTACTAAAGCAGATGCACAAAAAAGAGCTAAATTCTATAAAATGCTCAGCCGTAGGTAGGCTTTTTGATATGGTGGCAGTCATAGCAGGAGTTTGTGACAAGATTAGTTATGATGGGGAGAGTGGACTTATCTTGGAAGCTTTGTATGATAGTGAGGTAAAAGAGTCTTATGATATATATCTCGACAAAGGAGTGGTGCGATATAAGCATATCATCTGTGAGATGATAAAAGATGTTGACTCTTCACTTATCGCTTCAAAGTTTATAAATGCACTTGCTAAGCTAGTTTGTAGAGTTTCTCAAAAGTACCAACTAAAAACTCTTTTAAGTGGAGGAGTATTTCAAAATAGAACACTTCTAGAAGAGATTTTAAAAAAAGATAGTAGTATAATCTTTCAAAATAAATTGGCTATCAATGACGGCTCTATCGCCATAGGGCAGATAATGCATCTAATCTCTCGAAATCCAAAGCGTCCATAAAATCTCTTTTTGTTTCTCTTTTGGAGTGTTAAACTTAAACTCATACTCTTTTAAATAATAGATAAAATTTTCTCTCGACACTCCCTTAAAATGCAAAAGTTTCTTCTCTAAAAAAATCCAAAACCTTATGATTTGACTATCAAACTTTTCAAAATGCACTATCTTGTACCTGTTAAGATAGTTAGCGTACTCTTTCATATAAGATATTTTTACATCTCTGAGCTCATACTTTAAATGAGAAAACTGGTCAGGAAGAAGTAAGGTATATACAAAGGAGCCATAAACCATACCAAGTATGCCTATAGCATCAAAAAGATACTTGATTTTGCCTCGTTTATTTTGTGGTAAAAAATAGTACTCATCATACTCGCTGAACTCTGCTCTATGTTTATTGTAGGTGTCTTCTGTATATTGAAGTGCTAGCTTTCTAAAGTCCATATATCTATATTTTACACTTTTATAGCTAACTTGTAGAGATTTTGAGCACTCATTGGCACTTTTGTCTTTTAAAAAATAGTCCATTATCTCACTATCTTTTTCTAGTTTTTTTATGCTGTATTTTCGTTTACATGTAGAGCATTTTAGCGATGTTTTTGTGACTATATACAAGTGTTTACTATCACAATATGGACATATATCTTTTTTCATAACTTATCTTTCCCAAAAGTAACTAAGAAAAAGCTTTATTTACTCTAGTTTTATAATAAAAGTATATAATTTATAAAAAAGGAATTATCATGTGTAAAGATTGCGGCTGTACTATAGCACCTCACGCTCAAAAACATACTCACTCGCACGAGCAACACCCAAACCCTCAACTAAACGACACAAAAACTATAGAGGTTATAACAAAGATACTTGATGTAAATGATACTCAAGCAGCTCACAATAGAGAACACTTTGCAAAAAATAGCATCTTAGCAGTAAATCTTATGAGTAGTCCAGGCTCAGGAAAAACAACTCTGCTTGAAGCGACTATAGACCATGGGGAGATAAAACTTGGAGTTATTGAGGGCGACCTTGAAACCAACCAAGATGCAGACCGTATCAAGGCAAAAGGAGCTCCTGCTTATCAGATAACAACAGGTCAAGCCTGTCACTTGGATGCTCATATGGTTCATGATGCACTTCATCACATGCCTATGGACGGGCTTGATGTAGTCTTTGTTGAGAATGTTGGAAACCTAGTTTGTCCTGCTTCTTATGATGTTGGAACTCACTTCAATGTAGTCTTGCTTTCTGTTCCTGAGGGAGATGATAAGCCAGCTAAGTATCCTGTTATGTTTAGGACTGCTGATGTTCTTTTAATAACTAAGTGTGATTTGCTTCCTCATTTTGATTTTAGTATCGATAAGGCTGTCAAAGAAGCAAGAAAACTCAATCCAAAAGTTGATGTTATAGAGATAGATAGCAAAAGTGGTGCAGGCATAGATAAATGGGTCAGCTACCTCAAGATGAAGAAGGAGCTTAGATAATGTGTCTTTCAATCCCTTCAAAAGTTATAGAGATAGATGAAAATAACATAGCAACTGTTGATACTATGGGAGTTAAGCGACAAGTTACGCTTGACCTTATCAGTGAAAAAGTAGAGGTTGGAGAGTATATACTCATACATGTTGGGTTTGCTATGAACAAGATAAGCGTAGAAGAGGCGGAAGAATCCTTGAGGATATTTAGAGATATAGCAGATATGATGGAGAGCGGTGAGATAGACGAAGAGGAGGGGGATATGGGATATGTCTCAAGCAATAGACCTATTTAAGGCTTTTCGTAACCCTGAACACATGAAGGCTCTTGCAAAGCTTATAAAACAAGAGTCAAAAAGCACGATTAGGATTATGGAGGTTTGTGGTGGGCATACTCATACCATTATGAAGTACGGCATACCCCAGCTACTTCCCAAGACGATAGAGTTCGTTCATGGTCCTGGCTGTCCTGTTTGTATCATGCCAAAAGAGAGGATTGATCACGCTTATATACTTGCCGAGCAGCCTGATGTTATCATGGTGACTTTGGGTGATATGATAAAAGTACCAGGAAGCAAAGGTAGTTTACAAGATGTAAGAAGCAAGGGTGCTGATGTAAGATTTGTCTATTCTCCCCTTGATGTTTTGAAGATTGCTCAAAAAAATCCTGAAAAAAAAGTTATATTTTTTGCCATAGGTTTTGAGACTACGACTCCCATGAGTGCGGTTTTGGTAGAAAAAACAATAGAGCTAAAACTAAAAAATGTTTTTTTTCATATAAATCATGTTACCGTTCCTGAAGTGATAGAGGTTCTTTTGGAGAGCGAGGACTGCATGGTTGATGCTTTTATAGGACCTAGTCATGTGAGCGTCATAACTGGCTCAAAGATATATGACAAGTTTCCAAAAGTCTATAAAAGGCCTGTTGTAGTTACAGGATTTGAGCCTGTTGATGTGATGGAAGGTATCCTTATGATAGTGCGGCAGTTTAACGAAAATCGCTCTGATTTGGAAAACCAATACAAAAGAAGTGTCTCTTTTGAGGGCAACACAACCGCTCAAGCAGTTATAGACAAGTACTTTGAGCAAAGAGATATATTTAGATGGAGAGGCTTAGGCGATATACCAAAAAGTGGTCTAAAGCTTCGAGACGAGTATGCGGCTTATGATGCAGAGGCGCTATATAAAGATATCTTGCCAAATGACAAGATAAACGACAATAAGCTCTGTATATGTGGTAGCATACTAAAAGGTGTTGCAAAGCCGATGGATTGTAAGGTTTTTGGAACTGCATGTAAGCCAAGTAGTCCTATAGGAAGCTGCATGGTTTCTAGTGAGGGTGCATGTGCTGCATACTACAAATACAGTGGAGAATTGAGATGAAAACTATAACTCTTGCTCACGGTAATGGCGGAGAGGAAAATAATGAACTTATAGAGAAAGTTTTTTTTAAGCATCTCAAAAATGATTATCTGAAAAAAAGTGAAGATGCTTCTCTTATTGAGGGTAGAAGACTTGCTTTTACGACTGATAGTTTTACTATAAGTCCACTGTTTTTTAGTGGAGGAGATATAGGAAAACTCTCTATTTGTGGTACTTGTAATGACCTTGCTATGATGGGAGCGGCCCCAAAGTATGTAACGCTTGCTATGATGATAGAAGAGGGCTTTGAGATAGAGAGTCTTGATAGGATTGTTCAAAGTATCAAAAAAGAGCTTGAGATTTGTGCTGCGGTTGTGGTTGCTGGAGATACAAAAGTAGTTCCAAGAGGTAGTGTAGATAAGCTTTTTATCAATACTTCTGGGGTAGGTGTTGTTGAGATTGAGGGTATAAGTTCTACAAACCTAGAAGTTGGTGATATTATCGTCATATCTCGTGACATCGGAAGGCATGGTGCCGCTATATATGCAAATCGTGAGGAAATCGATATAGAAAGCACACTGCAGAGTGATTGTGCTTCATTGTGGCCTATGGTAAAAGCTCTTAAAGATGCTGGCATAAAACCTAAAGAGATGAGAGATGCTACTCGTGGCGGTCTTGCAGCTGTACTCAACGAGTGGGCAAAAGCTAGTGATGTTTGCATAGAGATAGAGGAGGAGTCTATACCTGTTTGTGATGAGGTAAGAGGTATTTGTGAGCTTTTAGGATTTGAGCCTACTGCCTTAGCCAATGAAGGGACTTTTGTTCTCGCTCTTAAAGCTAAAGATGTCAAAAAAACCGTGGAGGTTTTAAAAACTTTTGAGCAAAACGAGCAGTGTAGTGTTATAGGAACTGTTACAGATAAGTACAAACAAAAAGTGACACTGAAAAGTGAGTGGGACACTAAGAGATTTTTAGATATGCCAACGGGCGAACTATTGCCTAGGATTTGTTGATATGCATGAGTATTCGATAGTAATTTCACTTTTAGATTTATGCGAGAAAAATGCAAAAGAAAATAACGCAACAAAAATTACAAAAGTAGAAGTAAAAATAGGAAAACTTAGCGGAGTAGAGCCTCATCTTCTTCAAATTTCATTTGATACTTTTAAAGAAAAAACTATCTGTGATGGAGCGGAGTTTTGCATACATGTACAAGAGTTAGTAGTGAAGTGCCATGATTGTGGAGAGGAGAGTAGTCTAAAAAACAATGTTTTTGCTTGCCCTAAGTGCGAAGGAGAAGTAGAAGTTATAGATGGAGAAGAGATGTATTTGATGAGATTAGAAATGGAATAACAGATAAAATGGTACCTGAGAGCGGAATCGAA
>CAYOWG010000090.1:0-4998 GCA_964407605.1 uncultured Sulfurospirillum sp.
TAAAAGAATAATTCTATCACAAAGAAGCTTCAAAGAGTTTAAGTCATGAGAGACATAGATGATGCTCATATCTTGCTCTTTTCTCTGCCTTAATGCTTTTGTACACTTTGCTGAAAAGTGGGCATCTCCAACCGAGAGTGCTTCATCTACTATCAAAACCTCTGGCTCTGAAAAGATAGCTATAGAGAAGGCTAGTCTCATGGTCATGCCAGAGGAGTATGTCAAAACTGGCTCATAAATATAGTTTCCTAATTCTGAAAAAGAGATAATATCCTCTAGTTTATCCTTGCACTCTTTGTGTGTCATTCCTATGAGTGTGCCATTTAGAAAGATGTTGTCAAATCCGCTTAGTTGCGGGTTGAAACCCGTTCCTAACTCTAAAAGTGCTGTAACTCTACCATGTCTTACAATCTCTCCTGATGTTGGCTCTATTACTCCTGCAATTATCTTTAGGATAGTTGATTTTCCTGCTCCATTTAAGCCTATGATACCTAGCGTTTCACCCTTAAACAGATCGAAGCTTATGTTTTTGTTTGAGATAAACTTTTTGTGGTATGTTTTTTTGAGAAATAGCTCTTTTAGTCTGTCAAAATTGCTATTGTACATTTTGTATATTTTAGTGATGTTTTTTACTTCAAGAATTTTTTTCATTTTCATATAATATCCTTGATGGTGGAAATCATTTTTTTATATAGATATGCTGCAATCAAGATAGAGAGAGAAGAGAGTATGAGGATTGTAGCTATCTGCTCTAGTTGTGGTGGTTTTGAAAATAGAAAGATATCTTGGTATATCTTAACAAAGTGATAAAATGGATTTATCACTAACAGAAGTGGGTATTTGTTCTCAATCATTGATGCCATGTAGATTATAGGGGTCATCCAGAACCATAGTTGCAACACAATAGGAATAGCCTCTTTTAAGTCTTTAAAAAAAGGCACGAAAAGAGAAAAGATAACACCTATACCAAATGCAAATATAACTTGAAGTATCATAACAGGAATCATCCATAAAAATACAACAGTGATAGGATGGCTCACCAAAAGAAGAAATACTAAGCCTAAAGAGATTGAGATAAAAAATAGAAAAAGCTCCGTAAGTAGGGTGCTTAATTGAAACACATACATAGGAACATTGATCTTTTTTATAAGGTTTGATTTCTCCTCAAAAGAGGTATTTAACCTACTGATGATTGTGCTAAATGTTGTCCACGCTAACAGTCCTGGAACTAGGTATATGCTGTAGGCGTATGTATTGTCTATGATGTCAAGCTTCATCTTCATAAAATCTGAAAATATAACTGTATATATAAATATGGTTATTATAGGGGAGAGTATGTACCATAGCTGCCCTAAACCTGTGCCAACATACCTCTCTTTGAAATCTCTTTTGGCAAAGCTGAATGCTAGGAGTATCTTATGCTTCATGAGTTGTTATCAATATCTTGCATCACCTCTTCAAATAGCTCAAGATGCTCTTTGGTAGATTTTTCCCAAGAGAATTTTGATGCTTGAGTAACTCCTTTTTGCATCATCTGCTCTTGTAGTTCTTGGCTTTGCAGTATTAGCTCGATTTTATCTCTTATGCTCTTTTCATCTTTAGGGTTGCAATACAAAACTGCGTCTGCACCAACTTCTGGAAGAGAGCTTGACTCTGAACATACAACTGGCACTCCACATGCCATAGCTTCAAGCACTGGCAATCCAAAACCTTCATAAAAAGATGGGTAGACAAAGCAGGATGCTTGATTGTAAATTTTTGACAGCTCTTCATCACTAACAAAGCCTAGATAGTGGATGTTTTTTCTATCTAGCTCTATTAATCTCATAATCTCTTTGTTGTTCCAGCCTTTAAAGCCAACAAGAACTAGCTTGTATTGTGTTTTTAATTGATCGCCAAGCAAAGAGTATGCTCTAAGCAAACCCTCTAAGTTTTTTCTAGGCTCTATACTTCCAACTGACAATATAAACTTTTTCGGCACATCTAGGCTTGTTTTTCTGCTCCTGTCTACTTTGAAGATGTCATGGTCAACACCATGATATATCACTCTTATCTTATCCTCTGTAAAACTAAGCTCTTTTACAATCTCTTGTTTAGAGTAGTTTGAGCCAGTAATTATCATGTCGCTTATGGCGATATTTTTCAAAAAATGTTTTTCAAAATGCTCCACTCTTTGCTTTGGATGAAAATCTTTATAGAGCATAAAAGAGAGGTCATGCACAGTAGTAATAACTCTTTTTGCTCTAATATCTGCATTTGGAATAAAACTTGGCTGCCAATATATATCGCATTTTGAAGGAAAAGTCTTGTTTAAAATATGGGCTAATTTTCTTAATACTTTTTTAATTATAGGGGTGTTTACTGCTGATATTTTTAGACTCTGTTTGTCTTTTTTTTCAGATAGACTTAAAAGTTTTTTTGACTCAAATCCGCCATAAAAAAATTTTAGTTTAAGATTGCTATTTTTTTGCAACTGTTTTGCTATCTCGTAGGTATACCTTCCTATGCCAGTTAATGGTGAAAGTAGTGAGACAGTGTCTATTAGTATCTTTGGTTTTAAAGCTTTTTTTGATTTATCTTTAGATTTTAGAACCAACTTCATTTCTCCTTAAGTCTTCTTTTACCATCATAGCACACAACTCTTCAAGTGTGGTTTTTGACTCCCAACCTAAAGTCTTTTTTGCTTTTGTAGAGTCTCCCATGAGAAGATCAGTCTCTGCTGGCCTATAGAATTTTGGATTTACCTTTACAACTACTCTGTTTGTTGATCTGTCTATAGCTACTTCATCAAGACCTTTGCCTCTAAATGCAATTTCGATTTTAGCGCTCTTAAATGCCATAACTATAAAATCTCTAACAGTTTGCACTCTATTGGTTGCTAAAACAAAAGTATCTGCTTTTTTAGCTTGAAGCATAAGGTGCATCCCCTCTACATACTCTTTTGCATATCCCCAATCTCTCTTTGCATCCATGTTGCCTAACTCTATATACTCTAGCATACCTAACTTTATTTTTGCAACGCTATTGGTTATCTTTCTTGTAACAAACTCCTCTCCTCTTAAAGGAGATTCGTGATTAAATAAGATTCCACTTGCTGCAAATATACCGTAACTCGCTTGATAGTTTACAACCATCAAATGAGCATACAGCTTCGCTATACCATAAGGGCTTCTTGGGTGAAACTGCGTTTTTTCATTTTGTGGAGTCTGTTGAGCTCTACCAAACATCTCAGAACTACTTGCTTGATAAAACTTTATGTTCTTATTGGTCTCTCTTATCGCTTCAAGGAGATAAAGAGGACCTAGCCCTGTGACATGAGCTGTTGCTACTGGTTGCTCAAATGATGATCCAATAAAGCTTTGAGCTGCAAGATTGTAGATTTCATCTGGCATAATCTCACTAACCATTTTGATGGCATTTTTCTGGTCTGCTAAATCATGCTCAATGAGATTTAGGTTTGAATCTCTATCTATACCTAGCTCCTCAATCCTCCAAAAATCAACCAAGGAAGATCTTCTAAAGGTTCCATAAACTCTATACCCTTTTTGAAGTAAAAGTTCTGCTAAATATGCTCCATCTTGTCCTGTTATGCCTGTAATGATTGCTCGCTTCATTCTATTTACTACTCTCTTTTAAAGTCATCTTCGAGCCTTACTATGTCATCTTCACCTAGATACTCACCTACTTGCACCTCTATAAGAACTAAATCTATAGTACCTCTGTTTTCTAGTCTATGCACTACTCCTGCATGTATGTATGTGGATTCGTTTGCCACGAGTGTCATCTCTTTGTCTCCAACTATGACTATAGCTGTTCCATTTACTACTATCCAGTGCTCATTTCTATGAAAGTGTTTTTGCAAAGAGAGTCTCTTTTTTGGCTTTACTACAATTCTCTTGATTTTATATTTTGGTGAGTCCTCTAAGATAGTGTATGTTCCCCATGGGCGATGAGCTGTAAGGTGTATGTCTGGCAGCTCTGAGTTGTCGTGCTGTAAATGCTCAACTACTTTTTTTACTTTTTGCGAACTTCCATGTTTTGAGATAAGCAAGGCATCACTTGTTGAGACAACTATCAGGTCATCTACATCTATGAGTGCTACTTTTTTATTTGTTAAAACTAGATTGTTTTTTGAATCAATATTTATAAGATTTCTGTTTTTTGTATTGTTGTCACTGTCCTTGTCTAGCTCTTGATGTAAGGAGTCAAAGCTTCCTAAATCACTCCAGCCTATATCACTTGGGATAACTTTTACTATAGCACTTTTCTCCATAACAGCATAGTCTATACTATCTTTTGGAATATTTAACATATCTTCTAATTTTACTCTTGATATTTCACCTTTTGTTGCATTTTGAAAAGCTAATTTTGAGGCTTTATATATGGCGGGTGAGTGCTTTTTAAGCTCATCTAAAAATACTCCCGCTTTAAAGCAAAACATTCCACTGTTCCAGTAGTAGTTACCTTTTTTTAGATAGTTGGTCGCGGTTTTTAAATCTGGTTTTTCATGAAATGCTTTTACACTATATCCATCGGCCTCAATATAGCCAAAGCCAGTTTGTGGCGATGTTGGAGCTATGCCAAAAGTGACAAGATGTCCATCTTGAGCAAACTCTTGTGCTTTTTTAACTACTTCCTCGTATGCTTTTTCATCTTTTATAAGATGATCTGATGGGAGTATGAGAAGTATATCGTCATGGTCATATCCAAAGCTTGCTATTGCTATTGCAGCAGCAGTATTTCTGCCAACTGGCTCTAGTAGATATCTTCTACATGTAATGCTTGTCTCTTGTGCTTGATCTAGTGCTATGAAGTAGTGCTCTTCGTTTGATACTATATCTATCTTGCTACATAGATTTTTAACTCTTTTTAGAGTAAGCTGAAAGAGCGAGCTATCAAAAAAGAGCTTAACGAACTGTTTTGGCATCAATCTTCTGCTAATAGGCCATAGCCTTGTTCCATTGCCACCTGCTAAAATAATTGCTTTCATATAACTCC
>CAYOWG010000091.1:0-4906 GCA_964407605.1 uncultured Sulfurospirillum sp.
TTATCCCCACAAATGAAGAGTTAGAGATAGCAGTTCAAGTAAAAGATATTTTAGGAACTTAAATTGCTTTACATGTAGAAGTAAACAATTGGAGTGTAGATGAAAATATCTTTTTCGGTAGCATTAGTTAGTATATTATTTGTTGGTTGCTCTGTTCATCCAGTTGATCCAAAAATGGATATGAAGCCACCTGTATATGTTGAGCAGCTTCCACCATCAACAAAACAACAAGTAGTTACAAATGCTGGAAGCCTTTTTGGGCATGGAGATAATCCTCTTTTTGCAGATCTAAAAGCTATGAATCCAAATGATATTGTGACGGTCGTGATAAGTGAAATTATAAACCAAAGCTCAACTGGACAAAAAAGTGTATCCGAAGACAGTAACAATAAACTAGGTGCTGGGGTTTTTACTGGTATTGGTGGAACTCTTGGTGGTTTTGCTGATAAGGCTGGTAAAATTGGTTTTGAATCAGGTTCAACAAACTCATTTACAGGGACTGGTAAAAACAGTCGTAATGAATCTTTTACAACCACAATTTCAGCAAGAATTATAAAAATATTAAAAAATGGTAACTATTTTATAGAGGGTAATCGAGAACTTCTTGTGAATGGAGAGAAGCAAATCATCCAGATAAGTGGAGTTATAAGACCTTATGATATAGACCAAAAAAATACTATTGACTCTAAGTATATCGCAGATGCAAAGATACTATACAAGACTGAAGGTGATATAGATAGAGCCACACAGAAACCATGGGGTTCAAAGTTTGTAGAATCGGTTTGGCCATTTTAAAAGAGTTGAGCTTTGGAATCAACTCTTATTTTTTATTTAACTGCTTGAGCCATATCCCACATAGGCATAAATATACCCAAAGCCATAAGAAGAACCATACCAGCTATAAATGCAAGTAAAATAGGCTCAATATAACTTGCTATATTGTCTATAATATCATTGAACTTTGATTTAAAATAGAGAGTAACCTTATCTAGCATCTTATCTAGAGTACCACTTTGCTCACCTGCATGAATCATCTGGATTAGCATTCCCTCAAAAAGACCAGTAGCTTCAAATGCCTCAGTCAAAGATATACCACGACTTACAGATGTTTTAACAGCTCCTAGTTGCTTTTTAAGATGAACATTATCAAGTGTTAAAAGTGCAGTGTCTAGCGCATCAGATATAGGGATACCAGCTCTAATTAGCTCTGTAAAAACAAGAGTAAATCTACTTAGAGTAGCATAAAATGTTATATTGCCAATAAGGTAGACTTTTAGTATATATCTGTCATATCCTGCTTTAAAATCTTCATTATTTCTGTATAGATATTTAAAAAGAAAAATTGTAACTATGATTCCAATTAGAAGAAAATGACCGTAATTATTAACCATGTGCTCCATAAAAAGAAGGACTTTTGTTGGAGCAGGAAGATCTGCTTTAAGTTTTTCAAATATAGTTTTAAATTTTGGCACAACATATATCATAAGAATAGAGAAGGCAACAGCAATCGCAATAATTACTGTTATTGGATATCTTAGAGCTTTTTTAAATTTTTGTTTGTTTTCTTCAATCTCTTCAAGAATTTCCGAGAGCTTCTTTAGCGACTCTGCCATATTACCAGTGCTCTCTCCAAGTTCAACCATGGCAATCGTGACATCCCCTAGCTCATACCTGAAGCTCATCATGGCTTCTGTCATACTGAGTCCAGAGTTTAAGTCATCATCAATACTTTCAAAAATTACTTTTAGAGTTTTATCAACAGTAGATTTTAAAACCTCTTTTATACTATCATGGATTGAAATACCAGCGTCTGTCATAACTGCTAGCTGTCTAATTGCAGCAATTAAATCCTTCATATTTATACTTTTTCTTACTAAAGTATTTATGATATTGTCTTTTATAGTATTTAGTTGGTCCTCAACTGGAACAGAAGTCTCCTTAACGCTGATAATAATACCTGGAACTTTTGACCTAGCCATAGCAATTGCATCATTTCTGTTTGGTGCCTTAATAACTTTTGTGCTTTTTTTCCCCTTAAACAAAGAGAGTATTTCAAAATATTTCATGATTTAGCCACCCTTATAATTTCATCTATTGAAGTAATGCCGTTTGCTGCTCTTATTACTCCATCTTGAAACATATTTGTAAAACCTTCACTGATTGCCTGATCTTTTATAGCTCTTTTGCTTTCACCTTGAGCAATCATACTTGACATTTTTTCACTAATAGGAAGAATTTCTGATAGCATTTCTCTCCCTTTGTATCCAGTTTGTGCACACTTTTCGCAACCGTGATGTTTATAAAACTGATAATTTTTAGGTAGATATACTTTAATATCATTTAGTAGTGCTTCTGATAAAGTAGTTTTTTCTTTACAATTAGTGCAAAGTTTTCTAACAAGTCTTTGAGCTTCGATAGCAACTAGAGAGCCACTAAGTAGATAAGGCTCAATTCCCATGTCCATTACTCTTGTGATTGCGCTGACTGAATCATTTGTATGAAGAGTAGAAAATACCAAGTGACCAGTTAGTGCAGCTTGGACTGCAATACGAAGAGTATCAGAATCTCTAACCTCACCTATCATAATTATATCAGGATCTTGTCTTAGTATTGATTTTAGTGCAGTTGCGAAAGTCAAACCTGCTTTTTGGTTTACTTGAACTTGCTGAGTAAGATTTAGTTGGTATTCAACTGGGTCTTCTACTGTTATAATCTTAGTTTTTATATTTTTGATAGCATTTAGCGCGGCATAAAGAGTAGTTGTTTTTCCGCTTCCTGTTGGACCTGTTACAAAGATGATGCCATATGGAGATTTCATGGCTTTGCTAAACTTTTGATAGTTATTTGGATGCATTCCTAAATCTTCAATATTTATAATAACTTTTGATTTATCCAAGATACGAATAACTATAGACTCACCATTTAGTACCGGAAGAGTTGAAATTCTAAAATCAAACTCTTTTCCTAAGATTGTAGCAGAAAATCTACCATCTTGTGGCTTTCTTTTTTCGGCAATATCCATGTTTGATAAAAGCTTCATTCTTGAGGCTAAAGGAGGGTATATATCCTTATCAAATATAAAAGTCTCATTAAGCATACCATCAATTCTAGCTCTAACAATACAGTTGTTTTCAGTTGGTTCGATATGAATATCACTAGCACCTGAGATAATCGTAGTTTTTAGTATAATCTCAATAAGTTTTAAAATTCCAGATGATTCTTGAGGATTATCTATTGCATTTGATGTTATCTCTTTTCTTATTTCTCCAATTAGGCCTTTAATGCTTTCACTCATTTCAGCTTTATTTATATACTTTTCTATTTGAAATGGCTCAGCAATAACATATTTAACAAGCTTTTTTGGAAACATTCTTTGAACGCCCTCTTGAGCATTCATATTCATAGGGTCAATTAGGGCTATGAAAATATTTATCTCATCTTCGCTTATAGGCAGAGCACCAAACTTTTTAAGCTGAGCAAATGGTAGTTTTGATAACATTTTATAGTTAATATCTATAGAATCTAAGTCGATGTATTTTAATTTTAAATTATTTGCTAATTCTTGTAAAAACTCTGTTATATCTATTGCAAAATTATTATTTATGTCTTCAAGTGTTGCAAAACCTTTTTTATACATCTCAATAGCAAGTATTAAGATATCTTCTTTTGCAAAAAAACCATTTTTTACTAGTACATCTCCCAGATTACTTTTTGAGTTATCAAGTTGCTTCGACAAAATTTTTGCACTATTGTCGTCTATTATTCTATTTTCAATTAGGTATTTAAAAAGATTATTTGTTTTATTGCTCATGTTTTTACCAATATGTTCTTACTTTAGTTATTTTACCATCTTTATAGGTTCTAAGGAAGAGTTTTTCAGTTTTTTGATGAGTTTCTGCAGATAACTTATAAGATAACTCACTGTTGCCATCGTCATTAAACCAATAAGCTCCATTTTTATACTCGTAATCACCACTTACAAACTTATTGAAAATTATTGAGAGTATATATTGCGTTTTTGGTAGATTTACATAAGAGATATCAACATCATCAATTAAAGCATGATAAAGAAGCTTTTTTTGATAAAGAATAGTTGCAAAATATGCAGCATTTTCTCTTGCTTCAGGAGTTTTGTGTAGTTTGATTATTGGAAGTATTGTTCTGCTTATCATATCAACTTCAATGCAAGAGTGTGCAAAAACATTGAGAAACTCTTCATCATTTTTATACTTTTCATATAAACTTCCAGCCATTATACAAGCTTTTCTATAGTGTCCATCATCATAGAGTTTCATAAGAGCATCTCTGCTTTGTGCATGTAAAAATGATGCCAATAGTATAAGAATTAATATTGTTTTTCTAATCATCTATATCTCCAGTTTCGATTTTTTCTAGTAGCGTACTTAGCTTTTTTGAGCTATTGTTTGAAAGGTAAGCCTTTAAAGCTTTTATGGCATCCTCTTTTTTATTTAACTTTACTTTTGATTTAGCAAACCAATACCAACTTTTTGTATTTTGTGCATCTATATCATTGGCTATTAGTGCCCACTTTAATGAACTTTTATATTTTTTATCAAAGTAATACTCTTCAGAAAGCATTAATGCAAATACTATGCTAGATGTTGAATAATACCTGTCTTTTAAATATTTAATTGTATCCACTTCTTGCATATCAATTGATATTTTTGGTTTTTTCTTTATTGTTATTTTTCTTATTGGCTGTACTGTTTCACTTTGCTTATTGACGATACTTTCCTCTGTCATCTTGCTATGTTTTGTATGTAGTGTTAAAAATCCATCAGAAGAAAATAGTCCACTTCCTTGTATTGTAGGCTCAAGTCTAAAGTGCTTAGGATTTGAGGTATTGCTTTTTGTTGCTGTTTGATTGACTTCTATGAGTTTAATT
>CAYOWG010000092.1:0-4892 GCA_964407605.1 uncultured Sulfurospirillum sp.
TTTCATAAAAGAAGAGACAACGAGCACCTAGATATGCTCCGCTTTCCAAATCTTAAAAACCCGAGAATTGCTAAAAAAGGCAAAAATATCACTCAAATGCACTATGCAAGAGCAGGTATCATCACCCCAGAGATGGAGTTCGTGGCTATAAGAGAAAATTGTAATCTTGAGCTTGTAAAAGACGACAAAATCCTCTCCAAACAACACAAAGGCGAGAGCTTTGGGGCAAATATACCAGAAGTTTATACACCTGAGTTTGTGAGAAAAGAGATAGCCGAGGGAAGAGCAGTCTTGCCAGCAAACATAAACCACCCAGAGATAGAGCCTATGATAATAGGACGAAATTTCATGGTCAAAATCAATGCAAACATAGGAAACTCAGCCACCACCTCATCGATAGAAGAAGAGGTAGAAAAGATGCTCTGGTCAATAAGATGGGGAGGAGATACGGTTATGGATCTCTCGACTGGTAAAAATATCCACGAAACTAGAGAGTGGATTATAAGAAACTCCTGTGTTCCTATCGGCACGGTTCCCATCTATCAAGCACTGGAAAAAGTAAATGGAGTTGCTGAGGATCTGTCTTGGGAAGTTTATAAAGACACTTTGATAGAGCAAGCTGAGCAGGGGGTTGATTACTTTACAATTCACGCTGGAGTTAGACTCAAGTATGTTCCTATGACTGCAAAAAGACTAACAGGCATAGTCTCAAGGGGTGGCTCAATCATGGCAAAATGGTGCCTTCATCACCATAAAGAGAATTTTTTGTATGAGCATTTTGAAGATATCTGCGAGATTATGAAAGCTTACGATGTCACTTTTTCACTTGGAGATGGGCTTCGTCCAGGCTCGTTATATGATGCCAACGACGAAGCACAATTTGCAGAGCTTGAGACACTTGGAGAGCTAACAAAGATAGCTTGGAGTCATGATGTGCAAGTGATGATTGAAGGTCCAGGGCATGTTCCGATGCAGATGATAAAAGAGAACATGACAAAAGAGCTAGATGAGTGCTTTGAAGCTCCTTTTTACACTCTTGGGCCCCTAACTACCGATATAGCTCCAGGCTATGACCATATCACTTCAGCCATAGGTGCCGCACAAATCGGCTGGTATGGAGCTGCTATGCTCTGCTATGTTACCCAAAAAGAACATCTTGGACTTCCCGATAAAGATGATGTTAAAGAGGGGATTATAACCTACAAGATTGCAGCTCATGCGGCAGATTTGGCAAAAGGCTTACCAGGGGCTCAGATACGAGATAACGCTATGAGTAAAGCAAGGTTTGAGTTTAGATGGAACGACCAGTTCAACATAGGCTTTGACCCAGACCGAGCTAGGGAGTATCACGATGAAACCATGCCTGCACAAAGTGCAAAAGTGGCCCATTTTTGCTCTATGTGTGGCCCAAAGTTTTGTTCTATGAAAATCTCTCAAGATGTTAGAGATTATGCTGCCAAACTCGAGATAGAAAACATAGACGAAGCACTAGAAACAGGTATGCAAGAACAAGCAGAGAACTTTAAAAAAAGTGGCTCAAAAATATATGGGTAAAAGTAAAAATCACAATAGTTTCTCTCGCCAAAGGCGTAGCTCTGCTGCTTGGAAAGGAGAATTTTAGGTGAAAAATATATTGACTATTGCAGGGAGTGATAGTAGTGGTGGGGCTGGGATACAGGCTGATTTGAAAACTTTTTTTGCTCATGATATGTATGGACTTAGTGTTGTTACCTCTATAACTGCGCAAAATACAAATGGGGTTTTAAAGACAAAAGATATCTCAGCTTCTATGGTAAAAGCCCAACTTGAAGCTGTATTTGATGATATACGAGTAGATGCCATCAAGATAGGCATGGTCTCGAAGAAAAGTACTATTCTTGAGATAGTCAAAATTTTAAAAAACCATCTAGACATACCAGTAGTTCTTGATACTGTGATGGTTTCATCTAGTGGATTTGCGCTTTTAAAAGATAGTGCTTTGAGAGTTTTTATAGAAGAACTTATGCCTAGAGCGACACTTGTAACTCCAAACATACCTGAAGCTAATAAGCTTTTGGGTGTGAAAATTTCAAGTGTCAAAGATATGAAAATCGCTGCAAAAAAGATATGCAGCTCTTTTAAATGCCAAAGTGTGCTATTAAAAGGCGGTCATCTGGAGGGCGATGCTGTTGATGTTTTGTATGATGGAAAAAAGATTAGTACATTTAAAAAAAGGAAGATAAACTCAAACAACACTCACGGAACAGGTTGTGCTCTCTCCTCTGCCATAGCCGTGAACTTGGCAAATAAAAAATGCTTGCAAGAGTCAATCAAAAATGCGAAGCAGTTCGTTAGAAAAACTATAAAAAATGGCTTTAGCATAGGCTCTGGAGTTGGTCAGCTAAATCATTGCTACAAAAGGTACAGATATGAATGATATATTTGAGCTTGGAGGTGTTGAGTTTACAAGCAGACTCTTCACAGGAACTGGTAAGTTTCCAGACAAAAATATGATTCCACTTGTCTTAGAGTCAAGCCAGTCACAGATGATAACGGTCGCTTTAAGAAGAGTAGATATCGGCTCAAAAGATGAAAATATACTTAACTTTATCCCAAAAGATATCATTCTACTCCCAAACACTTCAGGAGCAAGAGATGCAAAAGAGGCCGTTATGCTCGCTCAGCTTGCAAGAGAAGCAGGGTGTGGGGATTTTATAAAGATTGAAGTTATCAACGATATGAAGTATCTCCTTCCTGATAACGAAGAGACTTTAAAGGCGACCAAAATACTTGCGAACGATGGCTTTGTGGTGCTTCCCTATATGATGCCTGACTTGGTATCTGCTTTTAAGATGCAAGATGCTGGAGCGGCTGCTGTGATGCCTCTTGGTTCTCCCATAGGCTCAAATCAAGGCTTGCAAACAAAAGAGATGATAAAAATCCTTATAGAAAATATCACAGTTCCTATCATAGTTGATGCAGGTATTGGCAAGCCCTCGCAAGCCGCTGAGGCGATGGAGCTTGGGGCTGATGCGGTTTTGGTTAACTCTGCTATAGCCAATGCAGGTAATCCAAAAGAGATGGCTTTAGCATTTAAGCTAGGTGTTGAAGCTGGCAGGATTGCATACAAGGCGACTTTGGCCCAGCAGAACTCTGTCGCAAGTGCCTCTTCTCCTTTGACTGGGTTTTTAAATGCTTGATTTGAACTCTTATGACTCTTTTGATTTTGAAGATTATTTTGAGAAAGTGAGCAGTGAAGACATAGAAAAGACACTTCAAAAAGAGTCTTTAAATCAGTTTGATTTTTTAAATCTACTTAGCAAAAAAGCTGGAAATTACCTCGAAGAGATGGCTGTTATCTCAAAGAGGCATAAAATCAGGCACTTTGGTAATGTCATTCAGCTCTATACCCCTATCTATGTGTCGAACTATTGCAGTAGCAACTGTGAGTATTGTGGATTTAGCAAGAAAAACAAGATAGTTAGAAAGCACCTTAACAAAGAGCAGTTACATGTAGAGGCGAAAGAGGTAGCAAAAAATGGCATAAAACATATACTTCTTCTAACTGGCGAGGCTAAAAGTATCGCTGACTTGGACTATCTAAAGATGTGTGTTGGGGTTCTAAAAGAGTATTTTAGTTCTATTACTATTGAAGTTTATCCTTTGGAAGAAGATGAGTATAGGCAGCTAAAAGAGCTTGGAGTTGATGGGCTGACTATCTATCAAGAAGTTTATGACAAAGATATCTATGCTCAAGTGCATACTTCAGGCAAAAAAACAGACTACAACTATAGACTTGAAGCTCCCCAAAGAGGGGCGGAAGCTGGGTTTAGAGCTATCAATATCGGAGTTCTTTTTGGCTTAGGGGATATACAAAAAGAGGCATTTTTGAGTGCTGTTCATGCAAAGTATCTTATGGACAAGTATCCCCATATAGAGATTTCTCTCTCTTTGCCAAGAATCAATAATGCAGAGGGGAATTTCAAGGCAAAGCATACTCTTAGTGACAGAGATTTTGTTCAGTTTATGCTGGCATATAGACTTTTTATGCCCTCTTGCGGTATCAATATATCTACAAGGGAGAATGCAGACTTTAGAGATAACCTTATAGGCATTGGGGCTACAAAGTTTTCAGCTGGCTCTAAAACGGATGTTGGTGGGTATAGTGAGATAGACAAATCAACTGCACAGTTTGATATATCTGACAAGAGAAGTGTTCAAGAGGTAGTTTCTGCTATACGAAGCAAGGGGCAACAGCCTTTGTTTAAAGATTGGGAGATGATGAGTGGATTGTAAAAAACTGCCTGAGGGGATTTATGGCATAACGGCCGAAAACTTTGCCAATGGCAAGAGCAATATAGAGTGCGTAAAGCAGATGATAAAGGCTGGCATAAAAATCATACAGTATAGAGAGAAACATAAAAGCTTAAGAGAGAAGCTAGAAGAGGCAAAAATCATAGCTAAACTTTGCCGTGAGAGTGGCGTGATATTTATAGTCAATGACCATATAGATATAGCTATATTGTGTGATGCAGATGGCGTACATGTAGGGCAAGATGATATGCATATATCTGATGTGAGAGAGCTAATCGGGCAGGATAAAATCATAGGAGTTTCTACTCACGAGCCAGCCCAAGCAAAGCAAGCCAAGATTGATGGGGCTGATTATATCGGAGTGGGTCCCTTGCTAAAAACTACAACAAAAGATACTCCCCCTGTTGGGTATGGATATCTTGAGTATGTTGTGCAAAATATAGATATACCCTTTGTGGCGATAGGTGGTATCAAGGAGGAGAACATAAAAGAGGTTCTAAAGAGAGGTGCTAAAACTATCTGCTTAGTTAGCGACATAGTCTCATCTATTGATATAGTTATGAAAGTAAGCTCTTTACAAAACATAATAAAGGGTGTAA
>CAYOWG010000093.1:0-1895 GCA_964407605.1 uncultured Sulfurospirillum sp.
GAGAGACAAATATATTTTTTAATTTTTTGTACGCAAGAGACTTGATTGAGATAAACTCACCAAATGTAAACTATGGGTTTACATGTAGCATAGACTTTGAAAAACTAGAAGAAGGTATGCCGTTTTTAGAAATCATCTCTCATTGGGAGTTGATGATGTTAAGTGAGTTGTGTTTTAATCTAGTGATGGCTTATGGGATTCAAAAAAGTAGTACATGTAGGGAAAATCCCTACATGTAGATATTTAAAGTGCTTCGTTGTTTGTTTCGCTAGTTCTTATGCGAATTGATTTTTCGATATTACTAACAAAAATCTTTCCATCGCCAATCTTGCCAGTTTTGGCATTTTCGACTATGATTTTTATAACATCATCAACTATCTCATCTTTTACAACAAGCTCTATCTTTATTTTCGGTATAAAATCAACTGCATACTCAGCCCCACGATAAAGTTCAGAGTGTCCTTGTTGTCTTCCGTATCCTTTGACTTCATTTACCGTCATACCCGTAAGCTCTAGAGTTGCTAGAGCATCTTTTACATCTTCAAGCTTAAAAGGCTTGATTATCGCTTCTATTTTTTTCATTTTACATCCTTTATATGTGAAAAGATTTTTCGCCATGAGTTGCTTCGTCAAGACCAACACTCTCTGTTTCTTCATCGACTCTGCCACCAGCAGTTAAAGCTGAAGCTATATAATAAACAATCACAGTTCCTATAAGCGTAATCAATCCAACAACAACTACAGACTCAAGTTGAACCATAAATTGTCCTATTCTATCGCCTGACTCTTTAAGTGGACCATCCCATAGAAGGTCTTGATCTTTTAGTGCTAAAAAAGCAGTAGCAAGTGCACCCCAAAGACCAACTAAAAAGTGAATACCAAAGGCATCTAAGCTATCGTCATATCCAAGTTTTTTCTTCAATGTTGTTACACCAAAGAAACCTATGACTGAACCGACTGAGCCAAGTATCAGTGCGCCACTTACATCAACAAATCCTGCTGCTGGCGTGATAGCAACTAGCCCTGAAACTACGCCTGAGGCTGCTCCTAGTAGCGTAGCTTTTTTGTAAACTAGATACTCTAAAACTACCCAAGTAATTCCTGCAATAGCAGGAGCTAGTATAGTAGTAAAGAGAGCTAATCCAGCAATAGCATTTGCACCAAATGCACTTCCTCCATTGAATCCAAACCAACCAAACCACAGAAGTGAAGCACCTAGAGCAGTAAGCATAACGCTTATAGGTTTCATAGGCACCTTCATGTAGCCTTTTCTTTTTCCTACTAAAAATGCAAGAACAAGACCAGCAAGACCACCATTCATATGAACGACTGTTCCTCCAGCAAAATCAAGTGTACCATCTTGAAACAAGTATCCGCCACCCCAAACCATATGAGCGATAGGAGCATAAACAGCGATAACCCAGATAGCACAAAAGACCAACCAAGTTGAGAACTTCATCCTCTCTATAACCGAACCACTAGCAATCGCGACTGTAATAGCAGCAAATGTACCTTGAAAAGCGATAAACACATAAGTAGGATAAGTTCCACTCAAGTCACTCCAAGAAATCCCGCTTAAAAAAATATGAGAAAAGCCACCAATGTAGTTGTTTAAAGCACCCTCTGCTTCACCAAAAGCGATTGAGTAGCCAAGAAAAACCCAAGAAACCATCGCAACACAAAATGCAGAAAAAACCATCATATATGTATTGAGTAAGTTTTTACTTCTCGTCATACCGCCATAAAACAGAGCCAATCCAGCTGGAGTCATAAGTAAGACAAAAGCAACTGACATCATCATCCACGCTGTATCTCCAGTATCTTCAGCAAGAGCTAAAGAAGGTAGTAAAGATAACCATAACCATTTTTTCATTTTTCTTCCTTTTTATGAATTG
>CAYOWG010000093.1:1995-4825 GCA_964407605.1 uncultured Sulfurospirillum sp.
TTTTTTTATTATAATTAACATTATATATTGAATATTAAAACTAATTATGCAATAATATAAAAAAATAAGGGGTCTTAAATGACAAAGAAAATTGTATTAGCTTCAATGCTAGTTTTTGGTTCAAGTTCACTGCTTGCTGGAGTTTGTAGTGATGGTTTTAAAATGGATTTTACATTTTTTGCAAAAGCTGATAAGAGTTATGTGATTACACAAAACAAGTTTAAAAATATGAAAGCTACTTTTCCTGGCGATAAGCTTGAGGGAGCAACTGTTGAGATTGATTTGATGTCTCTTGATACCTCGGCTGATTTAAACAATGGTAGAGGCGGGATGTGGCCTGCAGCCATGATTAGCTTGAGAGATAGAAATACACTAAAGCTTTTTGAGCCATTTACAATAGATAAAGGCAAAGGTTTTGCAGAAATCACAAAAGTAAATGCAGATTCTGTTGATGTTGAGATAACTCTCAATGGAAAAACAAAAAAAATCAATATGCTTTCTAAGGTTGAAGGAGATATACTTAAGGCTAGTGGAAAACTTATGATTTCAGATTTTAGTGAAGAGGGATGGAAGAGTTTTACAAGAGTTGCTTCAGGTTTTCATAGAGGAAAGAGTTGGGATACGATTGATGTTTTTTTCTATGTTCCTGCAAGTTGTAAATAAAATTATAAAAAGGAAATAAAATGTTTAATTTATTGAAAGAAGTAAAAGCACATTGTGATGTGCCTTGTGGTATTTATGATCCGATAGTTGCACAGATAGCAGCTTTGAGTGTTATAAGAATGGTAGATTTGATGGAGTCATTGGAGAAAAGCGATAGTTTGCAGTATGTCAATACACTCTCAAGGTATATAGGAACAAAAGAGGAAGAGGCCGAGAAAGTAAAGCACGAGATTAGGATAATTTGGGGAGACTTTATAAAGCCACCACAAGTTGAAAAATACCCTCAAATACATACTTTAGTTCATAATATTATGATGTTAGGCTCCGCAAATAGACAAAGTGTTTCAAGAGAAAAAGCACAAGAGCTCTTAGAAGAGGTCAATAAGTTTGCAGAGATATTTTGGGAGTTAAAGGGTAAGGCTACCAAAAGAGTCAAATCTAACTATCTTCCAAATGAAGAGATTGTTATACCTGCATAGTGTTTAACTTTTTCAAAGTTAAAGGTTGCTCACTTTACCCTCTTTTAAAGGAGGGTAAAATTCTTTTTTGTATTAAGATATTTTCATTTACTAAAATCAAAGTTGATAATCTTGTTCTTTTTAAAGATGAAGTAGAGGACTTGATGGTAAAAAGAGTCACTAAAATCAACGAAAATGGTTACTTTGTAAAAGGAGAAAATCCATTTTCTCGTGATAGTAGAGACTTTGGCGAGCTAAAAAAAGAGAAACTTCTGTATAAAGTTATTTATAAATACTAACTATTTAACTACCTTTCAAGAATAAAACACTAAAATAGGTAAAATTATTGAGGATGGTAGATGTATATAAAAATAAAAGCCTTTGTAGATAGTAGTAGATTTAAAAATGTCATTATTGCTTTGATTGTGCTAAACGGCATAACTATGGGGCTTGAGACATCAAAAGATATAGTTCTCGCTTATGGTCAATTTTTCAAATTTTTCAATATCTTTGTTATAACGATTTTTACGATAGAGATTATTTTGCGTATATATGTATATAGAGTATCTTTCTTTAAAGATGGTTGGAGTATCTTTGATTTTGTTATAGTTTCTATCTCTTTAATACCTGCAAGTGGTGGTTTAGAGATACTAAGAGTCTTAAGAGTGTTAAGACTTCTTAGGCTTGTAACTGTTGTTCCGCAGATGAGAAAAGTTGTTGTGGCTTTGGTGAGTGTTATACCTGGTATGCTCTCTGTTGCTGGGCTTTTGACACTTCTTTTTTATATATCTGCGATTATGGCAACAAAGTTATATAGCGAGACATTTCCTCAGTGGTTTGGTACTCTTGGGGAGTCGTTTTATACTCTTTTTCAAATCATGACTTTAGAGTCTTGGTCTATGGGGATTGTAAGACCAGTGATGGAAGTTTACCCTTACGCTTGGGTCTTTTTTGTGCCGTTTATCTTTGTTGTTACATTTATCATGGTCAATCTTATCATTGCTATCATCGTTGATGCTATGACGGAGCTTACGAACGAAAATAAGGGTAATGTGCTTGAAGAGATTCATATCAGTGAAGACCATACAAAAGCGGAGTTACAAAGTCTCAGAGATGAGATAGCCGAGATAAAAGAATTGCTTCTTCAAAAAAACAATCAGGATAAAATTTGCTAAAAAAACTAATAAAACAGAGAGTCATGATAATAGACGGTGCGATGGGAACGCAGATACAAAATGCTGATATATCAGATAAGACATGGGCTAGACTAGAGGGCTGTAATGAGCTTTTGAACTCTACATGTAAAGAGCTTATATCTGATATACATAGAGGTTATCTTGAGGCTGGAGCTGATATAGTAAAAACCAATACTTTTGGGGCTTTGCCTTGGGTTTTGGATGACTATGAGATAGAACTTAAGAGTTCTCAAAAGCAGGAGCTGAGATAGCAAGAGAGATTTGTGACGAGTTTAGCAGCGAAGAAAAACCTCGTTTTGTAGCAGGAGCTATGGGTCCTGGCACTAAGCTTCCCTCTTTGGGGCATATATAGCTTATGATGAGATGTATGAAGGTTATCGTGAAGCGGCGCGTGGTTTGATTGATGGGGAGTTGATGTTTTTTTGATTGAGACGGCTCAAGACCCTCTTTAGATAAAAGCGGCCATTCATGCTGTGAGCGATACATGTAAAGATAAAAGCGTAGATATTCCTA
>CAYOWG010000094.1:0-4817 GCA_964407605.1 uncultured Sulfurospirillum sp.
TTATTTTTTGTAGTTTTATGATGGCAGCATCAAACCTACAAAAAACTTTAGATGTTGGTGTAAAAGAGAATGTGGCGAGTGCAAAATCTCAAGTCAAGGTCAATAAGATCGTCTCAGATAAACAGAAACTTCTTGAAGAGTATAGATTTCTTACAAAAAAGAAGAGATCTTTGCAGGAGTATAATGCAGAGTTAAAAAAGATAGCTCTCTCTCAAGAAGAGGAGATAGGGCTTTTAAATCAGCAAATCAAAGATAGTTTTGTAACTAGACAGGGGATTTTACCACTTTTGAGAAAAAAGTTAAATTTTTTAGATGAGTTAGTTAAAAATGACACACCTTTTTTGATAGAAGAGAGAATGCAAAGAGTGGATAAGCTAAAAGAGTTGATAAGTAGAAGCGATGTTTCTATATCTGAAAAATACAGAAGTATTGTTGAGGCTTATGAGATAGAGAGCTCTTTTGCAAATACGATAGAGACACAAACAGGTGTGCTTGATTTGAACTCTAAAAGCATAGGTGTTGATTATCTTCGTATCGGAAGAGTGGCTTACTACTATGTTACAAAAGATAGAGATGAGGCGGCTATTTGGAATAATAGTGAGAGGTCTTGGACTGTGCTAAACGATAGATATATCTTAAAATTAAACGAGGCGCTTAAAATTGCATCAAAAAAACAGGTGCCAGCACTACTACACCTTCCTCTTTTTCAGCCTAAGAGTAGCCAATGAGGTCTATTTTTATAATACTACTGTTTTTTTCTACACTCTACTCAAGCGAGAGCAGAGTTTTTGATGATTTGTTAAAAAAGGCTAAAGAGTCAAGCTTAACGCAAAGCAAAGAGGACAAACTGCGTGAAAAGAGATTTATGGAGGATTTAAAAAACCAACAAGCAGCTTTGGATTTACTCAAAAAGCAGATACAAGAAGAGGAGCTTCTATCCAATACTCTAAGAGAAGGGATTGATGCCAAAGAGGAGGAGCTAGTTCTTTTAGATGCGAAGTTAAAAGAGGCAAACTCTGAACTAGGTGAGCTTTTTGGGACTGTAAAGCAGATCTCTACAGATTTGAGTGTAAAAGTTAACACCTCTTTGGTTTCACTAGAGCATCCTCAAAGAAGAGAGTTTCTGAAAAATCTTTTAAACCAAAGAACTCTACCAAATATAGAGCAACTTGAAGAGATTTGGAGGATTATGCTCCAAGAGATTATTGAAGCAGGTAATATTAGAAAGTTTAGCTCAAAAGTACTATCAAACGCTAGTTTTGAGTATCAAGATGTTATCAGGATAGGTAATTTTAACATAATCTCAAAAAATGCTTTTTTGCAATATGATAGTTTCAACTCTGTTTTGATAGAGCCTATTTCTCAGCCAAATTTTGCAATTTTGAGTGTATTAAATAGATACTTTAATTCGACCAATGAGATTAGTGAGCTTATAGTTGATCCAACAAAAGGATCTTTGATAGAGATGATCTCTTACAAGCCAACTGTTCAAGAGAGAATTAGACAAGGCGGGGTGATTGGTTATATTATTATTGTGATTGGAATTGTTGGTATCTTGTTTGCATTTTTTAAATATATCTGGTTGTTTGTGATTTCAATCAAAGTTAAAAGACAGTTAAAAAATCTTGATACAAAGATATCAAACAATCCACTCGGCAGGATAATCAATATATACAATGATAACAAAAATCTTGATGCAACAGACCTAGAATATAGAATCGATGAAGCACTATACAAGGAGACTCCTACTTTGCAAGGAGGTTTTTCTATGATAAAACTTTTTGCTGCTGCCTCTCCACTTTTAGGGCTTTTAGGTACTGTAACTGGTATGATTTTAACTTTTCAGTCTATTACTATGTTTGGCACAAGTGATCCTAAGCTGATGGCAGGAGGTATCTCTCAGGCTTTGGTAACAACGATGCTAGGATTGAGCGTTGCTATTCCTTTGTTGTTTGCGCATACTGTACTAAATTCAAAAGCAAAAAAGATTATCAATATACTAGAGCAACAAAGCCTATCTTTGATTGCGAAAAGATTGAACTAGATGTATGAGTTTTTATTTTTTATAGGGTCTTTTATTGAGAAGGGTGGATTTACTTTAGTGTTGATATTTTTTGTCGCTTTTTTGATGTGGGCAAATATCTTAAATAGACTTTTTTTTCATATATTCTCCTATGATACATATATCAAAACGATTGTAAAGCAACTAAAAGAGAGAAGCAATCCAAGTAGAGCTTTTTTGCATAAGATAAAAGAGATGCATCTACACGAGCATAGAGTTAAACTACAAGAGGGTCAGGCTCTGTTAAATATACTGATTCTTATATGCCCATTATTGGGGTTACTCGGCACTGTTACAGGAATGATTAATGTTTTTGATGTAATAACGATAGCTGGAAACTCTGATGTAAAAGCCATGTCTTCAGGAATCTCACAAGCCACAATTCCCACCATGACTGGTATGTCTGTTGCTTTAAGTGGGTTATTTTTTAAAGTATATTTTCATCAGTATGCTCAAAAAAAGGAGATAAAGCTGATAGAGTTACTACATGCAAGGATTGGTAGATGAGAAGAAGATACACATCAGGAGATAACAGTGAGGCTGATATAGATATGACTCCAATGCTTGATATTGTTTTTATCATGTTGATCTTTTTTATAGTAACAACATCTTTTGTAAAAGAGGCAGGAGTTGATGTCAATAGACCAACTGCAAAAACCTCACAAAAAAAAGATAAAGGCACCAATGTTTTTATAGCCATAACAAATAATGAAGAGATTTGGATTGATAAAAAAAGAGTTGATATAAGAGCATTGAGAGCAAATATACAAAGACTAAGCCTAGATGCCCTGAAGACATCAGTCATAATCCAAGCAGATAAAGAGTCCACAACAGGCATATTGGTTGAGGTTATGGACCAGATAAAAATGGCAGGAATTTCCAATATATCAATAGCAACAAAAGCAAAAGAATGACGATAACAAGAAATCTATTTTCTATTTTTTTAGCATTTTTTTTAGCACTAGGTGGCTACTGGTTTTTACATAAAGCGATTACGATTGGAGATTTAAGCAAGCAAGACTTAAGAGAGTTTAGACATATAGATTTTATAAGGATGAAGGATAGAGAGATTGTCCAAGAGATAAGAACTAAAAGAAAACCTCCAAAAATTAAACCCAAGGAAAAAATCAAAAAAATCAAAAAACCCTTGAAGAGTATCACTACAAAAGTAGATAATTTAGACATTGATTTAGATATACCAAAAATTCCCCTAAATTTAAACCTAAAAACAGATAGCGATTTTTTAAGTGCAGGATTTCATGGAAGAGCCATACATGTAGAGAAAAAAGTAGAGATAGATAGTGATGTAATGCCTATCTTTAGAGTTCCTCCCATCTACCCAAGAAGGGCGAAGATACTTAGAAAAGAGGGTCATGTTAAACTTTTGATAGTAATCTCGAAACAGGGCTTAGTAAAAGATGTAAAGATAACCGAATCAAAACCTAAAGGAATTTTTGACGAAGCTGCTCTAAACAGTGTTAGGCATTGGAAGTTTAGACCTAAAAAGATAGACGGAAAAGCTATTGAGCAGGTAGCTAGCCAGACTATTACATTTACATTAAGGTAGGTTATGAAAAAAATTATTTGTATATGTTTATTGATGTTTTCATTTTGCTCTTTGAGTGCTGATGAAAAACTCTCGTTTAAGACACATGAAAAACTGCTTAAATGCCACAAGTTTTTAGAGACAAAAGACTATACTAGAGCTTTTAAAGTTTTAGAAGAGATAGAGTTTTCTAAGCTAAAAGACTTTGATAAATTCTATGTTTTACAGATGAAAGGAAACATAAGCTTAAGAAAAAATAACTATGAAAAAGCACTTGGTTATTTTGAGCAGATGGTAGCACTCAATATCGATAAAGAGAAAACAAATCTAAATACTATATACAATATAGCTCAAATTTCGATGCAGTTAAAAAAGTATGACAAAGCAATTTTAAATATGAAAGAGTGGATTAGTAGAAGCGATAAAAGCAAGTATAATGCATATATATTTATCTCACAAGCCTATCAGGTTCAGCAAAAACTAAAAAATGCAAACACCTACCTAGTAAAAGCAATAGAGATATCAAAAGAGTTTCCAGAAAAACTCTATAAGTTGCTATTTTTTAATTACTATCAACTAAAAGAGCATAAAAACATGATGACTACAATCAAAATATTGGTAAAAAATAGACCAAACAACAAAGACTACTGGCTATACTTAGCCTCATTGTACAGCTCAAAAAATCAAAACAAAACTGCCGCTACAACGCTAGAGCAAGCTCATAGATTAAAACTCTTAAACGAAAAAGAGATTGTCAATTTAGCAAAACACCTACTTTTGGCAAAAGTTCCACAAAAGGCTTCAAAAATCTTAACAGAGTCAATGTCAAAAAAACAGATTAAAAGAGATACAAAAAACTTAAGACTGCTATATGACACATACTTTTTATCTAAAGAGTACCTAAAAGCTATTAGTGTTTTAAAGCAACTCCACAAGAAAACAAACAATAGCAGATACAGTCTTGATAAAGCAAGACTATACCACCTAATCAATAAAAATAACGAAGCGGTTAAGGCCTACGAGATTGCATTGAGCGATAAAAAACTAAAAAATACTCCAAATGCACTGATGGAGTTAGCATATCTTTTTTATGAGCAAAGCAATTATCAAAAAGCGAAAGTCTATCTGCAAAAAGCCTCAAAGTTTAAAAAAACAAACAAGCAGGCACTGAGTTTTTTAAAGCAGTTGCCTTAATCAGAGGGTTCAATA
>CAYOWG010000095.1:0-4799 GCA_964407605.1 uncultured Sulfurospirillum sp.
CAGGAACTGACGCAAAAGTGTGCTGTATATGTGAAATTGCCTTAGTATTTAGGTCAGTAGCATATAGGTCATAATTATAATTTTCGCACATATAAGCTAAAACTTTAGAGTATATATCAGATTTAGCCATAATTTAACCTCTTTTTTGTATTATAACATATAAGGGTATATTTAAAATGAGTTTAAAATATGAAATAGAAGAGTTAATAAGCCAAAATGCTGATGATTTTAAAATCTCAAAACTTATCAAAGAACATATAAAAGAGTATCTGAACTCTCTTGATGATATCTTTACACAAAATCAAGGAAAAGATTTTCTAGTCAAACATACTAAAAAAATAGACTATTTTTTAATCCTTATTTACAAATATAGCTTGAGAAAATTCTTTGGCGATTATCTGCCTTTTTCAAATAACATACCTATCGCCATTACAGCTATGGGGAGTTATGGCAGGGAGGAGCTTTGTGTATATTCTGATATAGATTTGATGATAGTTTATAAGGATATAGATGGCTACAATCTTGAGCCTATCATAGAGTCTATACTTTATCTTGCTTGGGATGCAGGGCTAAAGCTTGGGCACCGTGTCCATAAAGTAGATGAACTTTTCGAGGCTAGCAATAGTGACTTGACTATAAAAACTGCGATGCTTGAATCAAGATATATTTGTGGTTCAAACTTTTTATGGACGGAGATAAGCAAAGAGCTTCAAAAAATATCGAAGCACAATCTTTCTGCATTTGTTAGAGATATTGCAAAAGTTTATTTCAAAAGAAGAGAAGCAAACCCAATCAAGATGGAGCCAGATATAAAAAATGGCATAGGAGGACTCAGGGCTTCACATACAGTAAGATGGCTTAGTCGTGCAATACTCAATAGATCAAAATTAAAACATCTAGTACCTAAGTATATAAGTGAAAAAGAGTTTAGAGAGTATAGATCTGCACTAGAGTTTCTCTACAGAGTTCGTTCTGCTCTACATCTAATCACCAAGAAAAAGCAAGATGTTTTAAATCTAGAGTACATACCTGATGTAGCTAAAAAACTAGGCTTTAAAGACAAAAAACTTATAAATGCTCAGATGCAACTTTGCAAAAAAACCTTTTCTTCACTTCATACCATCAATATACTCTGCCAAATCTTTTTGAAAAAACTTGTATCTCCGTACTTTTTTGATTCCTCTTTGCTTGCAAAATTGAGAGAAAGTAAGATTGAAAATGGCGTCTATAAAATAGACAATATCATGGTTGCTAGAAGGTTTAAAAAGCCTGATAGTTTACTACATGTAGTAACACAACTCTCCTCTATAGATGCCAAAGACATAGAGTTTGACATAAGCTATATTGATTATATAAGAAAATCTAACTTTACAAAACATAACCCTCAATCTTTATATATTGAATTTAAAAAAATATTTTTTAATAACTACATCTACAAGACGATTTTGGCTCTTTATGATGCAGATCTACTAGGGCAGCTCATAAAGCCATTTGCTCATATAAAGCACCAAGCCCAGTTTGATGGCTATCATCAATATCCAGTAGATAAACACTCAATCTTGGGACTTTATCATCTAGAGAAAATAAAAGAACCTTTTATTCAAGCACTTTATGATGATCTTTGTGGTGAAGGCAAATCTCTTATTAAGCTTGTTATTCTTTTTCATGACATAGGCAAAGGAAGGCGTGGTGATCATAGTATTATTGGAGCTAGGATATTTAGAGCATATGCCGCTAAGCTTGGGTTTAGTAAAGAAGCTATTCATGTCGGCAATATACTTATAAAATATCATATCTGTATGAGTAATACAGCCTTAAGAGAAAATATATACAACGAAGATGTAGTTCTTGCTTTTACAACAAAGATAGAAGAACCTAAGATTTTAAAGCTTCTGTATATACTTACCTACTGCGATATAAAAGCTGTTGGAGAAGGTATTTATAGTGGATTTGTATCTAAACTCTTAAGAGAATTATATAATTTGTCAAATGATATGTTTGACAAAAAAGAGCTTTTAGGTGAAGCCAAAATAAGACTGAGAAAAGAGGGTTTGTTAAAAAAAGACTCAGAGTTTCGGGCTCTTCCTAGAATACTTCAAAGAAAAATTCTATCTATCCCTTCAACATACTTTTTTATAAAACATAAGCCTCATCAAATATTGAGAATTGCTACTGTCGCAAAAGATGCAGACCCATATAAATTTGAGATAGAAAATGAGTCGCATCTAAGTATATCCATCACAAAATCAACAGAGCTAAATGTAGGCTATTTTTTAGGAAAACTTGGTTATCTAGATTTGATAAATATGGATATGTTTAAGCTCTACGATGACAAAAAATATTTAAAAATAGACTTTCACGAGAGGGTAGAAGAAGGCGATATACACAACATAGAGATGCTGATAAAACAAAGTTTCAATATGAGTAAATCCACTACGCTATGTAAACCAATTATAAAAGAAGACGAGATAAGCATGGACTGTGAACACTCTAAAAGTCTTATAAAGATAACAGTGAACACTCAAAATCAAAATGGACTCATGGCATATATGATGAGTGTTTTTGATGATGAAAATATAGAGGTGTCAACAGCAAAAATACTAACCATAAAAAACCGTGCAAGAAATCTATTTTTAATAGAAAAAAAGATAAACTTATGCGAAGATAAAAATAAAATTTTAGAACTTTTTATAACGAGGTAAATATGTGTGGGATTGTAGGATATATAGGTCAAGATGAAAAAAAAGAGTTTCTTCTTTCAGGACTAAAAGACTTGGAGTATAGAGGGTATGATAGTGCAGGGATTGCAGTTCTTAAAGACGGGTCTATCTCCTCATACAGAGCTTTAGGAAAACTAGAAAATCTGGTGCATAAAACAAAAGATTTTTCTAGTGATGGCTTTGGGATTGGAATTGGGCATACGAGATGGGCGACGCATGGAAAACCAACCGAAATCAATGCTCATCCTCATCGCGGTGAGTTCTCTTATGTTATCCATAACGGAATCATAGAAAACTATAAAGAGATAAAAAAAGATTTGCAAGACTCTGGTGTAAAGTTTCTATCACAAACTGACTCTGAAGTTATAGTCCATCTTTTTGAGACATTTATTGCTGATGGCATAAGTGCACAAGAAGCATTTAAAAAAACGGTTAGCTTACTTCAAGGGGCTTATGCCATCTTACTTATCACAAAAAATGAACCAGAGACTATCTTTTTTGCTAAAAATGCAGTTCCTCTAATAATCGGTAAAAATGAAAAAAATGAAAAGCTTATGAGTTCTTCGGATTCGCCACTCATCGGTTATGCTTCAGAGGTTGCTTATCTTGAAGACGGGGAGTATGGCTGGATTAGAAAAGATGAAATTTTTCAATTTAAAGATGGTAAAAGCATTACTCCTTCATTTGTAGCCCTTGGTCGAGATAAGGCCTATGCTCAAAAAGATGGCTTTAGGTACTTTATGGAAAAAGAGATTTATGAACAGTCAAGCGTAGTTAGCGAGACTCTCATGAGTAGAATTAGTGATGAAAAAGTAGAACTAGATGAACTTAAAAACTTAAATCTAGATGATATAGACTCTATCAAAATTTGTGCTTGTGGAACTAGCTACCATGCAGGACTTGCTGCCTCATACCTATTTGAGCGGCTCTCAAAGATAAGGTGTCAAGTTGAAATTGCTAGTGAATTTAGATATAAAAAACCTCTTTTAGACAAAAAAACACTATTTTTAGTTATCTCCCAAAGCGGAGAAACTGCTGACACTCTTCAGGCTCTCAAAATGGCAAAAAAAGCTGGGATGAAAACTCTTGCTATATGTAATGTAGATAACTCCTCCATCGCAAGGCTTGCAGATGCAACTTTACTAACAAGAGCTGGCATTGAAAAAGGAGTTGCAAGTACAAAAGCTTTTGCTACGCAGATGATTACTCTTTGGCTTTTAGCTCTTTATGTTGCACAAAAAAAAGATACTATAGATAGTAAAAAACTACAAAACGAGATAAAAGCACTTCTTCATGCTCCATCAGCCTTACATGTAAAAGACGATGTACACGAAAAAATCAGGCGCTTATCAAAAAGATACCTCCACGGGCATGGTTTTTTCTTCATAGGAAGAGATATCTTTTTTCCACTAGCTCTTGAAGGTGCTCTAAAACTAAAAGAGATAAGCTATCTTCATGCCGAGGGTTACCCAGCAGGAGAGATGAAGCATGGTCCAATTGCTCTAGCTGATAGTGAACTTTTTACAGTAGCACTCATGCCTCAAAATATGCTCTATGAAAAGACAAAAAGCAATGTCGAAGAGCTAAGTGCAAGAGATGCGACCATACTTACGATAAGCCCAAAAGAGTTTGATTTAGCAGATGACTTTATCAAAACTTCACAACAAGACCACGCCATGAGTGAGTTTTTTGAGATGATGGTAGTAACCCAAATCCTCGCACTTGAGATTGCCATAAGACTAGGCAACGATGTAGATATGCCAAGAAATCTTGCAAAGTCTGTTACGGTTGAGTAGGCATATCTACTTAGCACTATTTTTTTAGTAGAGTACAAAAAATTTCGAGTTAAGGCTATAAAAAATCAACTTTTTTATAGCCACTAAGCCTAGATGGCACTGGGACTTTCCACCAGTCTTGAGCAACACTTCTATATATGCTTTTAAAATCAAGATTATATTTTAAATCCCCATGGTCTAGCTCACTCAAACTTGGATATTTTCCATAAAAGCCGCCCTTTACTCCTCCACCTAGTGCAAAATGTACAGATGCTTGACCGTGGTCGCAACCCTTGCTCGCATT
>CAYOWG010000096.1:0-4797 GCA_964407605.1 uncultured Sulfurospirillum sp.
GTCTTGAAGAGTGATCTTTCTTATTTATCTTTAAATGCTCAGTTAACTCTCTAATTCTAAAAGTTAAAAGTGCGATTTGCACAGCAGATGAACCTGTATCAGTTTCATTTGCACCATATTCTTTTACGATTTCTAATTTCTTCGCCGAATCTAAAGCCATAATGACCTCCAAATTGGTATAATCTCTCATAAATCAAAATTACGAGGACTGCTATTATATCTCAATAAACAAAATCTATCTTTAAGCCAGACTAATTGAACCCTCAGAAAATGAAAACTTGATAGTTAATCAGAGGGTTCAAATAAAACCTAATCTTAAAACAAGCAAATTAATAGTACAATTATTGTCCTATTTAGCTGCAAGGATTTTGAATGCTATTAACAAAAGCTAGTGAATATGCTCTTTTGTCGCTGATAATGATATCTCAAAGAAAAACTCCTCAAGATGTAGAAACACTATCAACTAGATTAGGAATATCTAAAAGTTTTCTAGCAAAGATACTTCAAGCACTTGCAAAAGAAGGAATTCTTGTATCTTACAAAGGTGCTCATGGTGGTTTTTTACTTAAAAAAGACCCGAGTGAACTTAGTTTAAAAGAGATAATTGAGGCTGCTGAAAAAAAACCCACTATGGTGCTAGAGTGCACTACAGATCAAGGAGTCTGTCCTAATAATAAAGCAGATTACTGCAAGATTTTTCCTTTTTTAAATAAACTTCAATCTAAAATTGATGATTTTTTGGATAATATGTCACTTAAAGATATAATAACCTAAAAAGGCTTCTATTGGCACAAAGACGAAAAAGCGTACTCTCTAGTATTGCTCCTTTTTTACAGCTTATTGTCAAAGCAAAAGATTTAACGGTAGTCTTTTTTGTAATTGCTATCATCGGCATCATCATAATGCCACTTCCTAGTGGGATTTTAGACTTTTTTCTTACTATATCTATCTCCATATCTGTTCTTGTGATTTTAATCGCTATTTATATTCCTAAACCGACTGATTTGACTACATTTCCTACTTTGATACTCATCATAACACTTTATAGACTTTCGCTAAATATCGCAACAACAAGAATGATTTTGAGTAAAGGGCATGAGGGAACTGACTCAGTTAGTAGTATCATCTCAAGTTTTGGACAGTTTGTTGTTGGTGGCAATTATGTTATTGGTATCATTATATTTATTGTTTTAGTACTGATTAACTTTATGGTTGTTACTAAGGGCTCGACTAGAGTGGCTGAAGTGGCTGCTAGATTTACTCTTGATGCGATGCCTGGAAAACAGATGGCGATAGATGCCGACTTAAATGCTGGTCTTATAGACGAAAAGACAGCTAGGGAGCGTCGTGAATCTATCATACAAGAAGCTAACTTTTATGGAGCGATGGATGGTTCTAGTAAGTTTATAAAAGGTGACGCGGTTGCTGGGATCATCATAACCATCATCAACATCATAGGTGGTTTTCTTATAGGTGTTTTCCAATACGACCTAGATATGAGTACAAGTGCTCAAACATATACAATCCTAACTATCGGTGATGGTTTAGTCTCTCAAATCCCTGCACTTATAACTTCAACGGCAACTGGTATCATCATAACTCGTGCAAGCAAGGGAGATGATGGCAAAAACTTTTCAGATAGCTCTGCAAGTCAGCTTTTTAGCGAGTATAAAGCACTTGTTATCGTTGGATTTATACTTGTGATGTTTGCTCTCGTTCCAGGTCTTCCAACTATATCGTTGGGTTTTATAGGACTTATATTTTTAAGCCTTGGTTATCTTGTAAAAGTTACGCAAGATGGTTCTTTTTCTATAGAGGAGTTTTTTGCCCCATACGCTGAGCCAAAACAAACCAAAGCAGGAACTAAACTCTCAGCCGTAAATAGATCTGACCAGTCTTCACAAGCACCTAAAAAAAGTCTCGAAGAAGAAAAAAGAGATGAAGAAGCTGCACTAAACGATATACTAAAACTTGAGATATTAGAGCTTGACTTGGGATATCAACTCATAAAACTAGCCGATCCAGCTCAAGGTGGAGACCTTCTTGAGCGTATAAAAAGTATGAGAAAAAAGATAGCTGGTGATTTTGGTTATCTTATCCCTCAAGTAAGAATCAGGGACAATCTGCATCTACAGCCAAATCAGTACCAACTCCTACTAAAAGGTATCGCTATTGGAGAGGGAGAGATTTATCCTGATAAATACTTAGCGATGGATAGTGGGCTTGTTAGTGATAAAGTTGAAGGAATACCTACAAAAGAGCCTGCTTTTGGACTTGATGCCTTGTGGATTGACCCAAATATAAAAGAAGATGCAATCATAAAAGGATACACCACAGTTGACCCAGCTACGGTTATATCAACTCACATGAGCGAACTTATAAAAACTTACTCTGAAGAGTTTCTAACTCGCCAAGAAGTTCAAAGCCTTATTGATAAACTAAAAGAGACTTATCCTGTTATAGTTGAGGATTGTATGAAAGTTGCAAGCATAGGACTCATACAAAAAGTTCTAAAAGCTCTACTTCATGAGAAGATACCGATAAAAGACCTCCTAACTATACTTGAAACGATTAGTGATGTAGCAGAGATTACAAAAAATATAGATATAATTGTAGAGCAAGTTCGCTCAAAACTATCGCGCATGATAACAAAGCAGTACACAGATGAAGATGGGATACTAAAACTTTTGACTTTCAATGCTGCTACTGAGCAAAAACTTCTTGATGCTTCTCACGACCGAGATGGCACAAGAGAACTTCTTCTGAACATCGGACAGATAAACACTCTAGTGCAAGTTGTAAGCGATGAGGCAGCAAAGATACTTCAAAAAGGAATTGCACCTGTTGTCATCATAGTTGACCCAATGCTTAGAAAATCACTGCACGATATCTTTGAGAAGTTTGGCTTGAGTATCGTTGTTTTGAGCCATGCTGAGATAGACTCAAAAGCAAAGTTTGAAGTTTTGGGTAGCATAGAAATCGAAAATCTATAAGGAACACAATGTCGTATAAAATATACCACCTCTCTCATACAGACCTAGATGGTTATGGTTGTCAGATGGTAACAAATCATTTTTTTGAAAATGTCGAGTTTTTAAACTCAAACTATGGAAAAGAGATAAACGAGCGAGTAAATCAAATCATTTATGCAATTGCTTCAAGTGAAGTCGAAAACAATCTTATACTTATAACTGATTTAAATCTTACACTTGAACAAGCAAGAGATTTAGAAGGTAAAGTAAAAACAAACCAAAAAAATATAAAACTGCTACTTCTTGACCACCACAAAAGCGGACAAGATTGTGCAGATGAGTTTGACTGGTACTATCTTGACCATACTCGGTGTGCGGCAAAGATATCTTATGATTTTTTTAGCTCACTTATGGGTGAGGACGCAAAACTCTCAAAACTTGTAGATGTTATAAATGCCGTTGATATTTGGCTAGATGACAAGCCTGACTTTGAGCTTGGAAAAGTTTGTCTTGGATTTATCAGTGGGGCTAAAGAGATAAATAGGATTATGTTTAACAAAGAAAACTCGCTCTATATGTTTGACATACTAAGAAAAATTCAGCCATATTTTGATGAGAAAAACCCTCATATCGCTTTAGATGCAGCACTGCACACTATAAAAAAAGAGTTTTTTAGGATAGACAAAGATGATACATTAAGCAATCTAGTCTCTACATATAATGTCAATATGCTCACAAAAAATAGAGATAAAATGCAGATCAATTATGGAAAGTTCAAAGGCATACTCACTTACAACATAGGCAATGTTTCCATCATAGGCAATGACTTCCTAAGAGCAAATCCTGATTTTGATTTCTTTATGGATATAAGCTCAAGAAAAACTATAAGTCTAAGGGCTGATGGCAAACTTGATGTTAGTAAAATGGCAGCACGCATAGGCAACGGTGGCGGACATCCAAATGCAAGTGGCGGATTTTTAAATAGCTTTAAAGATAGTTTCATATATGATAACATCAGAAAACAGGTAGTAGATATCATCGCAGCAAAAGGGATAAAAAATGGCTGAAAATTTAAAAGAAGCACTTAAAGATGCAGAGTTTGAACTAGATGAAGTTGTAATGCAACTCGCAGACATGCTAGGAGCCGCTCTTCATTTTGCAGGAGTCAAAGAGGGAAAAATCCCTGACGCAGTTGATGCTTATCTAAAAGGTCTTGATGAGATTTTCAATGATGATGAAGATATAGCTGAGATGGGATTTGAAGAAGTTGTACAGGTCATAAACTCACTAAAAACAACGCATAAGCACCTTTTTAGATAAAGATTTTTCAAGGAGGGGCTAGCAAAACAATCTGTTTTTTGCCTTTATACTCTCCTATCTTTTTTACATGTAGCGAATAAATTTTACCAAGCTCAAGATTTTTGTCTGGTCGATGTATATAGATTGTATCTCCATTTTTATCTTCTATAACAACACCAAACTCACTCTTATGAACAATCATAACGTCCTCTAAAAGAAAATTTACTCTACCATTGTCTTTTTTTATTAACTTTTTTATACTTATCGGTTTTGGCTTGGCTCTTTTTTGTTCGCTAGTATCAAAGTAAGCAGATATAGCAAAATGATCGCTAAAGCCTCTTCCGAGGTGCTTTCCTCTGCCTTTATTGCTAATTTGCCATCTGTTTGCATTGCCATATTTTGCTACAAGATAATCATATCTATGCACCTTGAACGAGCCTTTTATGTATCTATCAAACATAGAGTTAGAAACTATTATATGGTCTATCGCATTTCTTATTTTAAAAAACTTATAAGAGTACCTTTT
>CAYOWG010000097.1:0-4769 GCA_964407605.1 uncultured Sulfurospirillum sp.
ACAAATTCATTGATAACTGTTGTTGGTCTTTCGTCTTTCTTGGAGCTAAAAATCTTGAAAAACCCCAATCCTGAGGGAGTAAATATCTGGGAGCCTTGAACATTGCCTCCTGTCATCGCATTGCTCACTAGCTTAACTTTTAGTTTGCATTTTCCTATGCTAAAATTGCCTACATTTCTGATTTTGCCACTTAAAGTAAAGGTTTCTGTCATTAGGATTCTTTTTTGAGTTACATTTTCAAGCTTTGCTACTTTGGTATATTTGTCCAATACAAGCATAGCAAGTATAGCAATCAAAAGCACAACTATAAAGTTTGAAAAGAGCATTGAGATAAGTATTTTTTTGTTAGTCTGCTTTAAAGCTATAACGCAAAATAGAATAAAAACTACCAATAAAATAAGAAGAACAATCCAATGCAGTATGGTAAAATAACTCATCTCTCTCCTTTAGTAGCACTCTGAATTTACAGTAGCATTAATCTCTTTATTGTAGATATAGTTATCAAAAATAACTCTAATGTTTTTGCTTGTGTTTATATCAATAGTCTCATTTACAAATATCGTCTGTTCTCGCAATGGCTTTAGTTGGTTTAGAAAGTTTTTTATCTTACTATCACTATTTACTATCACTGACACAGTAACTTTACATGTAGAGAAGCTTTTTTTAGACACATTTGCTACTAAAGCATCAACTATTAATGTGTCTGAAAAATTAAGCTTTTTTATCGAAACTATCTTGGATAAAGAGGTACGAATATATTTATCAAGGTAGTACTTTATAGCAAATGGAGCAGTAAAAAGCATAAATAGAGCTAGAAAAAGAGTTAAAATTGAAAATATAGGACTTTTTTTTGCTGTTACAATTGAGAGCAAAACTGCTACAAAAAATATAACAATAAGCCATGCAAATGCAGCATAGTCATATGTTCCAAAGTTATCTATATAGTATAAAAAAGAAGTCTTGAAACTGCTTGTGTTTTGCACTATATTTGCCTTGAGTTCTTCTCTTTTATACCGCTTAGCCCAAATCTTTTTTCTAGTTCTTGTTTTATAAGGTCTGGATTTATATCTTTATGAGCTAGAGCAACTAGAGTGTGAAAGGCTAAGTCGGCCGCTTCATAAACAGTCTCTTTTTTATCCCCATCTTTTAAAGCAAAACAAAACTCGCCAGCCTCTTCAATAACTTTTTTCAAGATAGCATTATCACCTTTTTTAAACAAAGAAGCGACATAAGAGTCTTTTGGGTCTGCTAGTTTTCTCTCTTGGAGGGTATGATATAACTTATCGCTAATACTGTATGAGTCTATCTCTTGTATAACCTCACTTGGTTTCTCATCAATATCTACTCGATTGAAAAAGCAAGACTCTCGTCCTGTATGACAAGCACAACCTCCATCTTGCACGACCTTGAGTAAAACCGTATCCAAATCACAATCAAGATACATCTCTTTTACATGCTGAAGGTTTCCGCTACTCTCGCCCTTTTTCCACATCTTTTGTCGGCTTCTTGAATAAAAATGGGCTAGATTTGTTTTAAAGGTAAGCTCGACTGCTTCTTTATTCATATAAGCAAGCATTAGAACTTTTCCAGAGTTTGACTCCTGCACGATGGCAGGAATCAGCTCTGATTTACTCCAGTCTATACTAGAGAGTAGGTTGTTCATTGATTATTTATGGCTGCTTGTTTTTGAATATTTTTAGTATCTACCCAGATGTTTGGAACAGCTCCACCAGGTGTTAAGAATATCTTAGCATCTGTATTTACTTGAAGTGCTTCATTGAACTTGCCCTGAACTTCTATCTGTCTTAGTTTAAGCAGTGCAGGGGTTAAACTTTTTGCTACTTCTATGTTGGCATAAGCATTGGCATCAGCTTCTATCTTTATTGCAATTGCTTGACCTTGTGCTTTAATCTCTCTAGCTTGAGCATCACCCTCAGCGATAGCTGCAACTTTTAGTGCCTCTTGCTTGGCTCTCTCTACTTCGTGTCTTGTTCTCTCTGCTTCTTGCTTAGCAACTTGAACTTTTTCTATCTGTTCTTGTATCTTCTTAGGCAAGATTATCTCTCTCATCTGAACTGTTAACAGCTGCACAGGGTTACCTGGCTTAGCGTCTATGTTCTTTCTTATACTGTCTTCAATCCCAACTGCTATCTCATTTCTCATTTGAGGAAGAGTCTCAGCAGTGTACTGTCCTATAACACTTCTTACGACATCTCTTACAACAGGGCTTATGATTTTATCTTCCCAAGATAAACCCCATGTAGCCATAGTTTGAGGAGCAGAATCAGGGTCTAGCTTATACTGAACTGTTAGGTCGATAGAAACAGGAAGACCACGGTTATCAAGAACTGTAATTGCGTTGTTTGTCTGGATTCCTGTTCCTCTTTGATTGACAAGAGATAAATCTTCACTAGATGTAAAGTTCATAATTCTTACTCTAGTATCAACAACAAATACTTTTTGAATAAATGGTATAAACATATGAAAACCAGGCTGCATTGCAATCGGCTCAAACTTACCAGCAGTTGCTTTAATCCCAACTTCACCAGAGTTGATTATAACAAAAGGTTTAGCAATAATCAAAAGTACGATGATACCTATAACGGCATAAAGTATCCCAGCTTTTTTACCTAAGTTTTTCATAAACTCAGGAGTCTCCATCTTTGGAGGACGATTTCCACCACCACTTCCTCCGCCACTGTTTCCACCACCTCGGGCATTCTTCTTCTTAAAATAGTCATTCAAATCTGCTGGCATATCTTTCCTTGTTTTGTTAATTTGTGCTATTTTACCATTTTTTAGTAAATATTAGCTTTATATATAAGTCAATAGATGCTTATAGTTTAGATTTCTTCCATAAACCACATCAAAATATGCAACCTGAAGTTGCTCTGTTATCTTCCCTCGCTTGCCATCACCTATCACATAGTTATCCACATCTCTTATAGGAGTAACTTCAGCAGCAGTTCCTGTAAAAAATGCTTCATCGCAAATATAGACTTCATCTCTAGTTACTCTTCTTCTCTCTATAGGGATTCCAGCCTCTTTTGCAAGTTCAAGAACCATGTCTTGAGTGATGCTTTCGAGTGAAGTGTCGTTTGGAGGTGAAATCAACACACCATTTCTGACGATAAAAAAGCACTCCCCGCTTCCTTCGGCTATAAACCCCTCGCTATCAAGTAGAAGTGCTTCTTCATAACCAGCCTCGGCTGCTTCATAGTTTGCCATTTGAGAGTTAAGATAGTTTGCTACAGCTTTTGCTTTACCCATAGTCGAGCTCACAGGGCTTCTAGTAAATGAGACTATTTTGACCCTTATCCCTTTTTCAAGACTTTCATTGCCAAGGTAGCTTCCCCATTCCCAAGCAGCAATAGAGGTTTTTATAGGAGCTTTAGTATGACTAAGCCCCATTGCCCCATATCCAAGATAAACAAGAGGTCGAATATAGACATTTGACTTAAAATCGTTTTCACGAAGTAGCTCAAGTTGGGCATTTTCAAGTGTTTCAAGACTATATTTTGGTGTTATTCTTGTAATCTTTGCTGAATTTAAAAGTCTTTTCGTATGCTCCTTTAGCTTGAAGATAGCCAAGCCATCTTCCGTCATATAAGCACGGGTTCCTTCAAAAACACCATTGCCATAGTGAAGTGTATGAGTCAGTATATGAACATTGGCTTCATCCCACCCAACAAGTTTTCCATCCATCCAGATATATTTTGCTTTTTTCATTTTTGCCCTTTAATAAGCATTATATTATCTAAATTTTCTTTAAATTGAGTTTTTAACAAAATCACTAAAGCTCTCTTCGCTCATAGCTCCACTTACTCTATGAGTCTCCTTGGCATCTTTAAAAACTATCAGAGTTGGAATGCTTTTTATCTTAAATCTTGAAGCCAAAAACTGCTCTTGTTGAGTATCTATCTTTACAAAAAGTGCCTTGAGCGGAAACTCCAGACAAATTGCACCAAAGATAGAAGCAAAAGACTTGCAAGGCTGACACCACGGAGCCCAAAAGTCTATGATGACTGGGATATCTGAATTCTCAAGAATCTTGTCTATATTGCTAGCATTGGCAGTAATAATTTTGTTCATCAAAAAAGATTTTTTACAAGCTCCACAATTTGCTTTTTTATAATTATCTTTTTTTGGGATACTGTTTACTTTTAGACAATTAGGACAAATAACATTCATTTACCACGCCTTTATAATTCTTTGCTAGAATTATAGCAAAATTTCAAAGGATAAAAAATGTTGAAAATCGCAGACAAAGCACCCGAGTTTACTCTAGTAAACCAAGATGAAGTAGAGATAAGCCTAAGAGACCTAGAAGGAAAGTGGGTAGTTTTGTACTTTTATCCAAAAGACAACACACCAGGCTGCACCACAGAGGCTCGCGAGTTTACCGAAGCTCTACCAGCTTTTGATGGCTTAAATGCAGTTATACTTGGAGTTAGTCCAGATAGTCCAAAAAAACATAGAAATTTTATAGCTAAAAAAGAGCTTTTGATAACTCTTTTATCAGATGAGAACAAAGAAGTATGCGAAAAGTACGGAGTATGGCAACTCAAAAAGATGTATGGAAAAGAGTACATGGGAGTTGTTCGCTCAACTTTCCTTATCTCGCCAAAGGGCAAGATAGAAGCTATTTGGGAAAAAGTAAGAGTTAAAGGGCATGTTGAGGAAGTTAAGCAAAAACTAGAGGAAATTACTAAATAGCAATTTCCAATTTGCTCTCAATCCATCTATCTCTTTTGGCTTTTGTCGCTTCT
>CAYOWG010000098.1:0-4628 GCA_964407605.1 uncultured Sulfurospirillum sp.
CTTACTTGTCGGCTGCTCTACTAAGATGGACATAGCATCCATAAACCAAGATATTACACCTAAGGGAAGTGTTGATAGAGCAGAATTTTTAAAATCAAAAACATACGTGAAGGCGGGGGTGGCATTATTATACCCACAATCTAATTTTGGTATAATAATCTAAAAACTATAGGCCACTCTATGAGCACATGTATCAGTATAGTAAAAACAGACAGCAGTATCATCTTTACATGTAAGGGTTCTTGGACGCTAGAGCATGTTACTATGCTCTCAAAACAGATGGATACTACGAGTATAGATAAAAAAGCTATTTTTGATTTCTCTGGGCTTACGGATTTTGATACTCACGGAATTCTTCTTATAATCGAAACTATAAAAAAACTTCAAACTCAAAAATGTCAGATTGAAAAAATAGGTCAACACGATAAGTTTTTGGCTCTTTATGAGGTCTGCAATAGTAATTTTCCTCAAGATATAAAGCCTGTACACAGACACAATCCTATAGGCAGATTTTTCTATGGTATCGGTAAAACAGTAAATGAATCTAAAAAAACTCTTATTAATTTTTTCTCTTTTGTAGGTGGACTGACTGAAGCTGTAGGTGTTTTGGTTTTAAAGCCAGCAAATATCAGATTTAAAGCTACTTTTTTTCATATCGAAAACAGTGGTCTAAAGGCACTCCCTATCATACTGCTTACCTCTTTTCTTATAGGAGTTGTTGTCGCTTTTCAAGGGGCAGTTCAACTTGAGAAGTTTGGTGCCAATATCTTTATAGTGGAGATGGTTGCTATCTCTATGACAAGAGAGTTAGCTCCTCTTATGACGGCTATCGTCATTGCAGGAAGGAGTGCTTCTGCTTATACGGCTGAAATTGGTGTGATGAAGATAACTGAAGAGATAGATGCTATGAAAACGATGGGCTTTTCTATCTGGAATTTCTTGGTCATTCCTAGGGTGTTTGCTCTTATGATCGTTCTTCCTTTGCTTGTTTTTTTTGCTGATGTTATCTCTATATTTGGGGGCATGGTGGTTGCCTCTGTAAAGCTTGGGATTAGTTTTGAGGAGTTTTTGGCTCGCATGCAAGAGACTGTCGAGATAAAGCATGTGATTATTGGGCTTGTGAAGGCTCCGATATTTGGTTGGATTATAGCTGTGATTGGTTGCTTTAGGGGCTTTGAGATAAGTAGCTCTACTGAGAGTGTTGGAAGATACACGACTATAAGTGTTGTAAATGCTATCTTTTGGGTTATTGCTATGGATGCGATTGTGTCAGTGTTTTTGACGGAGCTTGGGCTGTGAGTAGCGTGATAGTTGCTCAAGATATTGTTACGAAGTTTGGGGACAATGTAGTCCATAATGGTGTAAGTTTTGAGATAAAACAGGGCGAGATTTTTGGGCTTCTTGGCGGTAGTGGTAGTGGAAAAACTACGCTCTTAAGGGAGATGATACTTCTACAAAAGTACCACTTGGGAAGACTTAGCGTGCTTGGGGTTGATGTAAAAAAACTAAAAAGAAGAGAAGAAGAGAAGTTAAGAAGCCAATGGGGAGTACTTTTTCAGTTTGGGGCACTGTTTAGCTCTCTGAGCGTGCTTGAAAACATATCTATCGCCCTTAAAGAATATACAAATCTCTCTAGTAAAGCCATAGAAAAAGCTTCACTGATGAAGCTAAATATGGTTGGGCTTCCTCAAAGTGTCGCTCATCTGTTTCCAAGTGAGCTTAGTGGGGGCATGAAAAAACGAGTAGGGCTAGCAAGAGCACTTATCCGTGACCCTAAGATACTCTTTTTGGATGAGCCTACAAGTGGGCTTGACCCAAAGAGTGCAAGGGATTTTGATGAACTTATAGTGACCTTAAGAGATTCCTTGGAAATAACTGTTATAATGGTAACGCATGATAAAGATACGATAAGCTCTGTCTTAGATAGGTTTATCATACTCGGAGATGCAAAGATACAGTTTTGTGGCGATATAGAGGCTTTAAAGGCAAGTGATAATCAAAAATTAAAAGAGTTTACAGATGGAAAATAGAGTAAGTTACATACTAATAGGACTTTTTGTTTTTATACTTGGCTTCTCGGCAGTGGGGTCAATCTTGTGGCTAGGCAAGTATGCTCAAAGTGAAAACTATGACCACTACAAGGTCATCACAACACAAAGCGTTTCAGGACTCAACCCAAAAGCACCCGTGAAGTATAGAGGCGTTAGTGTAGGCGAAGTAAAAGATATCTACATAAATCACGAGAACTCTGAAGAGGTTATAGTGCTTATAAAAGTCAAAGAAAACACACCTATAAAAGAGGATACATACGCACTTATAAACCTTCAAGGCATAACAGGACTGAGTTATATAGAGCTAGAAGGCGGAACTCATGCGTCAGCTTTTTTAAAAACAGGAAAAAATGACAAAGATTATGGAGTTATAAAGACGCAAGACTCTATCATAGAGAGAGTTGATAAGATATTTACAGATATTGGCAATAAAACTTCTAAGATGCTAGATAAAACTGATGAGCTTATGAGTCAGAAAAACTTGGAAAACTTTGAAAAGATACTCTCAAATCTAGTGATTGCTACGGAGTCTATGCATAAAACACTAGAGATGATACACTCAAAAAGTGCTAAGATAGATGAGCTTTTAGAAAAAGGAGTTGAGTTTGAGCTAGCTGTTATACATGCGGCAGATGTTGTAAGAGTGACGGTGGAGCAGATGGGTATAGCAAGTCATGGAACACTTATAAGTATGCAAGAAGCGGCTCTGACCACCTCAAGAGTTATGGGGGCACTTGATGAAAAACTCAAAGAAGGGAAGCTTGACATAGATATGATTGTTAGAGAAAACCTGCTCCCATTTCAAAATGACCTAAATGACTTAAGAACTCTTATAATTGAAACGAAAGAGTTTGTGGGGGAGCTAAGAGATAGTCCAAGTGATATACTTTTTAAAGAGACAAACATAGAGTTAGCACCTTCTGAGGAGAAGAGATGATGAGATATATTGTGATTATAGCGATTTTGTTGTTTTCTGGGTGTAGTATCAAAGATGTTGAAAAAAGAGCAGACAACTACAGGCTTGAGCCAAGATACCCTTCACATGTAAACAACACTAGAGATGATAGAGTCTTAAGAGTTCAAAGAGTTGAGGGCGATAGTGCTGTTATGACTCGCTCTATTTTGTATAAAAAAGATGGGGCTTTGAAACCTTATAAGTATGGCAGATGGACGGAACTACCAGCAACAAGACTTCAAGAGATTTTTATAGAGGCTATTGAAAAGCAAAAGATTTTTAGAGCTACGGTGTCAAGCCGCTCTTATGCAGATGCTGATTTGATTTTGGAGAGCAGTTTAGAAAAGTTTGAAGAGGTTTATAGAGATGAAAAATCCTTTGTACATGTAAGCATAAGATTTAGACTCATAGAGAGACAAGGGGCTGATATAGTGGGTTCAGTTCTGATTGAGTCTGTTTACCCAGTAGAACAAAAAGAGGCTAGAGGTGTTGTCTTGGCATTTAATGCGGCAATAGAGAAAATAATAATAGACTTAACAAGGTGGTTAAATGAGCAATCAAAATAGTATAGATATACATAAAATATGGATAAGTTTAGCAGCATTTGTAGTGATTATCGCTGGGATTAAAGCTGCAGCAAGCATTGTGGTTCCTTTTTTGCTGTCTGTCTTTATAGCGACTATTAGTGCACCTGCTATTTTTTGGCTAGAGAGACTGAGGATTCCTCGTATAATTGCATTTTTTATTGTACTCTCTTTTGTTATTTTTACCCTTTTCACATTTGGCTATATTCTTACTACTTCAGTAGATAGTTTCTTGTCAAATACTCCCCAATATACAGCAAAGATGATGGAGATGATAGGCTCTTTTCAAGGAGTTCTTGATAAGTTTGGTATGAATATATCAAAAGCAAACCTAGAAGCTATGTTTGACCCTTCTGGAGTTTTAAACTTTACAGGAGGGTTTTTAAAATCTTTTACCAATGTAGTATCAAAATCATTTATCATCTTTTTGGGGGTTACTTTTATGCTTTTTGAGACTTCTAGCTTGAAGACTAAGATGTATCTTCTCTCTAAGAGAGATAAATCAGGAGAAAATCCATTTGAGATATTTAGTAAAAAACTAAATAGGTATCTAGCTATAAAAACTGTTGTAAGCTTTATAACTGCTCTTTTTATAACAGTTGGTTTGACTATCATAGGCGTAGATTTTGCACTACTCTTAGGGCTTATTGTCTTTTTCTTAAACTACATACCAAGTATCGGCTCAGTTCTTGCAGCTTTTCCTGCTATTCTTGTTGCTCTTGTGGGCTTAGATATAGGTAGTGTTTTTTGGGTTATTGGACTTTATTTAGCTGCCAATGTCATAATGGGAAATATTATAGAGCCTCGCTATATGGGTAAAGGCTTGGGTCTTTCAGTTGTTGTTATCTTCTTTTCACTTATCTTTTGGGGTTGGGTTTTGGGGGCTGTTGGTATGTTTTTAGCAATCCCTATTAGTATGACTATAAAAATTGCACTTGAATCACACCCTTCTACCAAGTCAATTGCAATGCTTTTAAGCTCTGTAGATTCACAATCACAACACGATTATGAATTAAAATAGACTATGAAAAAAGTTAT
>CAYOWG010000099.1:0-4581 GCA_964407605.1 uncultured Sulfurospirillum sp.
ACATGTAGAGGTGATACGACTGCAAAAAGTGAAGCATTGACGAGTGGCAAAACGAGTAAAGTTTTCATAAATATACTTCGTTTTGAGTTTACCATATTATTAGCTAAGTTGAGATATAATCAAAAAAAATACAGGACAGATACAATGGCACAAAAAGAGACAAAATATATATTTGTAACAGGAGGGGTTCTGAGCTCACTTGGGAAAGGCATAGTAGCAGCTAGTTTGGCAACACTTTTGAAGGAGTGTGGACTAAAAGTGAGCATGTTAAAAGCTGACCCATACATAAATGTAGATCCTGGAACTATGAGTCCGCTTGAGCATGGAGAGGTTTTTGTAACCAATGACGGAGCAGAAACTGACCTTGACCTAGGGCATTATGAGAGATTTTTAAATGAAGATTTATCTCAAAACAACAACTTCACTGCTGGAAAAGTCTATTCTTCTGTTATAGAAAAAGAACGCCGCGGGGATTATCTAGGAAAAACGATACAGGTCATTCCTCATATAGTAAACGAGATATCAGATAGGATAAAAAAAGCTGGTGAGGGCAACGATATACTTATCGTGGAGATAGGCGGAACTGTTGGAGACATAGAGGGACTTCCATTTTTGGAGGCAATTCGTTCTTTGCGTTCCCAAGTGGGTAAAAAAAGAGCTATGTATATACACCTCACGCTTATACCATACATAAAAGCTGCAGGCGAGCTTAAAACTAAACCAACTCAACACTCAGTCCAAGAGCTCAGAAGAATAGGCATAAGCCCCGATATACTTGTGTGTCGTTCTGAATTGCCTCTTCCAAAAGAGCTTAAAAACAAGCTTGCTTTCTCTTGTGGGGTTGAGCGAAACTGCGTGATTAAAGTGTGTGATGCTCCGACCATCTATCAAGTGCCTTTAAGCCTTCAAAGAGAGAACATCCTCTCGCCAATTTCGGATTTTTTGGACTTGGGCAAGCTTGATCCAAACATGGAGGTGTGGGATACTCTAGTAAAAAGAGTGATAGCTCCAATCAACGAGCTTACTGTTGGTTTTGTTGGCAAATATCTTGATCTCAAAGAGGCATACAAGTCTTTAACGGAATCTTTCATTCATGTAGGAGCTCATCTAAATGCAAAAGTAAACATCAAGTGGATTGATTCTGAAATACTTGAAGAGAAAGGAGTCAAGACATACTTGAGCGATGTGGATTCTATCTTGGTTGCTGGTGGATTTGGGCATAGAGGCATTGAGGGAAAGATAAAAGCTGTGCAGTATGCTAGAGAAAACAAAATTCCATTTTTGGGGATTTGTCTTGGAATGCAACTTTGCATGATTGAGTTTGCAAGAAATGTTTTAAATATAGAAGATGCAAATTCAATCGAGTTTGATGAGGAGACAAAATCGCCAATCATCTATCTTATCGATAGTTTTCTTGATAGTGCGGGAAACAAACAAGTCAGAACATTTAAAAGTCCACTTGGAGGGACTATGAGGCTTGGTGGCTATAAGTGCAATACTAAAGCAAACTCTCTTTTAAGAGAAGTTTATGACGGAGAGAAGAGCATAGAAGAGCGTCATCGTCATAGATATGAAGCAAATCCAGCTTACAGAAAAGAGTTTGAGAAAGCTGGATTAACAGTTTCTGGAGAGTCAAATGGGCTTATAGAAGTAGTTGAGCTTAAAGACCACCCTTGGTTTTTGGGAGTGCAGTTTCATCCTGAATTTACATCTCGTCTTACAAAACCCAATAAGGTACTTTTATCTTTTTGTAAGGCAGCACTAAAATCCCGTCAAGATGGGTGAGCTACTAAGTAAGGAGGGCGTAAGAAGAATCCTCTTGGAGAGGTTTAAAGATGATGTATGTAACAGTTTAGGCGAGATTCCTAAACCAAAATCTTTTAAAGATATAGATAGAGCATCTTTGAGGATTATAGAAGCGATAGAAAAAAAGCAAAAGATTACTATAGTTGGCGACTATGATGTCGATGGAGTCATCTCTTCTGTGATACTTAGTGAGTTTTTTGATGACTTACATGTAGAGTACTCTCTTATAATCCCAAACCGCTTTAGCGATGGCTATGGACTCAATCCAAATATCTTAAAAAGAGTTGATGCTGATGTGATTATAACTGTGGATAACGGTATATCTGCTGTTGAGGCAGCCAAAATCTGTAAAGAGCGTGAAATTGACCTCATCATAACTGACCATCATGCAGTCCCCGAGATTATACCCGATGCTTATGCGATAGTAAATCCCAAGCAAGAAGATTGTGGCTTTCCAAGCTGTGAGATATGTGGGGCTCAAGTAGCTTGGTATCTTGTGGCAATGCTCAAAGAGAAGATGGGTATAGAGTACAATCTTGCTAAGTTTTTGGACCTCCTTTGTGTTGCTATCATGGCTGATATGATGGAGCTTAAGGGCATGAATAGAGTTATGGTAAAAAGGGGAATTGAGGCACTGAACAGTTCAAAAAGAGCTTCTTTATTGGCTATAAAAAAGTATTTTTCTAAGGATTCTTTGAAGGGCGATGATATCTCTTTTCTTATAGCACCTCTTATTAACAGCTCTGGACGCATGGAAGATGCTATCTTTTCGTATGAATTTTTAAAAACAAAAAAACTAGAAGATGCGATGGAGAAGTTAGATTATATAGTCCATCTAAACAACACAAGAAAAGATGAGGAGAAAAAGCTTTTTGAAGCCTCTTTGGAGCAGATCCACGAAGATGAAAATGTCATCATAGTATGGGGGGAAGAGTGGCATGAAGGAGTTGTGGGGATAGTCGCATCTCGTCTTTCAAGAAGATTTAAAAAGCCTGCAATTGTATTTTCGATTCGTGATGGCAAGGCAAAAGGGAGTGCAAGAGGTGTGGGCGAGGTAGATATACTCTCTCTTATAGGCATGCAATCAAATATGCTTTTAGGTTTTGGTGGGCACAAGGGAGCCGCTGGGGTAGTGATAAAAAAAGAGAATTTAGAAGAGTTTAAAGCCTGTATGGTAAGAGATGCTCAAAAGATAACAAGGCAAGAACTAGAGGCTGATGAGGCCGTTCTTGGGGAGATCGATATAGCAAGTGTAGATTTTGAGCTTTTAGAGATTCTTGAGAGTTTTGAGCCTTATGGGCAGAAAAATCCAAAGCCTAGTTTTTTACTAAAAGATGCTTTTGTGAAGATAGACAGAGTAATAGGGCAAGATAAAAGACACCTTAAACTTATACTTACAAAAGATAGTCATACCATTGAGTCTATCTTTTTTAACTATGATATAGGCGCTCAGCGAGGAGATAGGGTTGATATACTTTTTGAGGTCTCTCGTAACAGTTACAGGGGATTAGTGACCCCACAACTATTAGTAAAACAAATTTTTATTAGTAAAACAAATTTTAAGGTATAAATAAAGATAAGTATGTTATTCTTAAATATACAAAATATTTATTAGGAGAGGCTATGATGGAGGAGAACTTAGGGCAGTTTTGCAAAGAGCTGGAGCAGGAATTGAGAAAAAAAGGACTTTCAAGGAGAGATGCGCTAAAACTAGCAGGCGTTGGTACTGCTTCGTTTTTGTTAAATCCTTCAGAGGCTAGTGCGGCAACTAAAGCAGAAGCGGCATCAAACGCGAAAGGCAAGATTGTGATTATTGGCGGAGGAGCTGCGGGCTGCTCTGTCGCTTCATCGCTTGTTAGTAAGATAGCAAATCCAGACATTACTATAATTGAGCCAAATCCATACAGTGTAAGCTATCAGCCTGGGCAGACTTTGATAGCAGCTGGTATTTACCAACCAGAAGATATAGTTGCACAGAGTAAATACTTCTTCCCGAAAGAAGCAAAATGGATAGAAGATAGTGTTGTAGAGATAGATGCTGATCACAACAGACTTGTAACTTCAAAGAGTGGTGAAATTAAGTATGATTTTTTAGTGGTTGCTACGGGTCTTCAGCTGAACTATGAGAAGATTAAGGGACTTAGTCGCGACATCATAGGAACAAATGGCATATCTTCAATCTATACTCCTGAAGGTGCAAAAAAGACTTGGCCACTTATGCAGAAGTTCATTGAGGATGCTAAGAGTGGCAAGAAAGTTGAGGGTATATTTACTCACCCAGATACCCCTATAAAGTGTGGCGGAGTTCCAAAGAAAATGATGTATTTGACAAACGCTCGTTTGCATGAAGCTGGAGCAAGAGAAAATGCAACTTTAACTTTCTATCCAAATAGCGGAAAGATGTTCATTGTTCCTGAGTACCATGATGCGATTGTAAAGCAGTTTGAAGCTCGTGATATGAAGTGGCATTATAGACACAACTTGACTGAGGTAGATAGTGTTAATAAGGTGGCTACATTTGACCATAAGTATTTCATAAAAGGTGAATGGGATGAGGATTTAGAGGAATTTGATATGATTCCTCAAGTAAAGAAAGTTAAAGTTCCATTTGATTTTCTTCTTGTTACTCCTCCTATGAGTGCTCCTGATGTTGTTAAAAACTCCCCATTGTCATGGAAAAGAGGAAGTGCAAGTAAGGGTGGCTGGGTTGAGCTCAAAAAAGAGACCCTCCAGCACACTAGATACCCGAATGTTTTTAGTCTTGGCGATGTTGCT
>CAYOWG010000100.1:0-4528 GCA_964407605.1 uncultured Sulfurospirillum sp.
TTATATCCGATATGGCTGAGTCTATGAAAAAGCCAAGTGTGTGGATACCTAAAATCCCTAGTATAGCACTCTCTCGCATGATAACTTCCCATCTGTAAAACAAAAATGCCAAAAAGGAGCTGTATATACGAGGTAAGACTTCAAAACCAAAGAGTTCGATTTTCTTTTTTGTTGTATCTAGTCTAAGCTTTAACTCATTGGTCTGTTGCCCCATGATAAAACCGACGATAGCACCGTTATGCAAAGCAAGTGCAAGAACAGCAGGAAGCATAGAAGCCCCCCAAATCTGCAAAAATAGATAAGCTAGTATATACTCAGGAGTGGAACGAAGTATGACTAGCAAAATCCCTCCTCCAAATCTGCTTGGAAGGTTTGAAAATCTTTTAGATATAAGCGGAAAAGAGAGTATAGCTATGAAGGCCGTAACGACGAGTGCGACTTGTGTGAGAACAATGGTGTTTATGACTCCTGGGATAATTTCGTTTGTAGTTATGTTGGCAAACCAAGTGTAAAGCTCGCCAAATCCTTGCTCTTTTCGTATGGGTGAGGGAACTATATCTTGGGTTAAAAAGCGAATTAAATTCTTCAAGCTAAAACCGCTTACAAAATCGAGATAGAAAAAACTTGCTACTATAAAAAGTGGAGCACTGTACTTTGTAAACCAGTATTTTATAGTTGCGATTATGATGTAAAACAGTATGAGAAGTAACCAAACTTCGCCATAGTACCCTTGCATAAAAGAGCCTTGAAGGTAGTAGCCAAGTGTTATAAGTCCTATAAATCCCAAAATAGCAGTCGATTTTAAAGCACACTCAAATCTATAAAGCGTATATGAAATCAGATGAGGAAGAGCGTCAGGTAGTTTTGTGTATAAAAAAGAGGATATTTTACCCTTTACGCTTAGCTCTTTTGGAAAACTATCATGCTCTTCAAATATCTCAGCATATACCTTACCTAGAGTTGCACTATAAGGCAGTATGATGGCAAGAAGTGCCGTAAGTGTGTTTAGTCCAAAAATCTGCAAAAACAACAGAGCCCAAAAAAGCTCGTGAATTGCTCTAGTAAAAGCTAGAGAGACCCTAACTACTGCATACTTAAAATAAAGAGCAAAAAACATCCCAAGGATAGAGGATATAAAGATAGCAAGAACAGCGATAGCGATGGTGTTTAGTATCGCCTCGTAGTATGTTGGTATGTTTGAGATATCTACATGTAAAGCTCCATTGAAGAATTTTTTGAGTTCCATCAATGGCTCAAGCGTTGTTACAGAAAAATCAGCAAAAAATAGTGCTGCAAAAAATATAAGAAGAAAAGCAAGCGTTACTCGTAGGTTTTTAGAGGTACTCATCACAAACACTATATAACTCTTTTGTATCACTTTGGCTTATTTTTTTACACTTTGCATCTAAAACAATCTTGCCATCTTTTATGCCTATAACTCTATCAAAATACTCTAAAGCTATATCAACATTGTGTAAGGCACAGACTATGGTTTCAAATCGTTCAAAGATGACCGCTAGGGCTTTTTTTGTTATAAACTCATCTAGTGCAGATATGGGCTCATCTGCTAGTAGTATTTTTCTGTTTTGTAACATCGCTCTTGCTATGGCTGTTCTTTGTTTTTGACCACCTGAAAGCTCGCCACTTTTTTTGAAAACAAGCTCGCCCATATGGAGATTTTTTAAAATAGGCAAGATGATATCTATCTCTTTTTGAGCTGGTTTTAGGAGGTTTCTTATATTGTATATAGTAGAGTTTTTGTCCAGACTAGATATGTATATGTTGTGAAAAACACTTAGATTTTCTACTAGCCCAAGCTCTTGGGGTATATAAGATATGTTTTCACTATTAAGTTCATATAGTTTTTTTAGTAGAGTTGATTTTCCGCTTCCACTTTTACCCAAAAGAGCGACTTTTTCGCCCTTTTGGATAGATAAAGAGATATCTTCAAGTACTTTTGTATTCTTGTATCCGAAAGACTCTCTTTGAAGAATTAGCTTAGTCAATAAGCCCTAGCTTTCTTCCTGTTTCTAGTATAACTTCAAATTCAGCATTTTCAGCTTTTATGAATTTTTCTCTTGGAAATGCGTCTAGTATATCTCTATCATCAAGTCTCAAAAGAGCATCTTGAACTCTCTTTGAAAATCCCTCTCCAAACTGCTCATCAACATCGCCACGGATGGTAAACTGATAATCAGGATAAGGAGGAGTTTTCCAGATAACTTTGACTTTTGAAGTATCTATATTGCCAGCTTTTAACTCTCTATCCCATACTTTGTAGTTTACAGCTCCAACCTCATAAGCTCCACTTTGAACCAAAGCGATTGTTTTTGAGTGATTACCTGAAAAACCTACAGTTTTAAACAGCTCATCTGGAGTTTTTTGCATATTTTTCGTTATAAAATACTCTGGCATAAGTCTTCCCGAAGTCGAGCCTTTTGAGCCAAATGTAAAGGTTTTTCCTTTTATACCTTGAGGAAACTTTTCACTTTTTTCTAATCCTGTGTGAGTGTTTGCTATGATGTAGCTGTGAAAATTTGGATCGTTAAGCCCTTGAGCAATAGCATAAGAACCCTCAACTAAAAGCCTAGCTCGCACACCTGAAAATCCGCCAAACCAAGCTAGCTGAACTTGATTGTTACGAAAGGCACTGATTGAAGATGCGTAAGACTTGACGGGCACAAACTTAACATCAACCCCAAGCTCTTTTTCAAGATATTTTGCGATTTTAGAGAACCGTTCATAGAGTTTGGTTTCGTCTTGGTCAGGAATAGCCGTAAATGTAAAAGTCTTGGCAAACATGGTGGAAACTAGCAGTAAAGTGACTAGTATAATTTTGTTCATGGGGTATAACCTATTTTTGGATTAAGCAAAAATTGTAGATATAAAGTAGTTCTTGTAAGTCGCACTCTTTATGTCAAACTCAAACCTTGAGTTAGATGCTTTATGTTATGGTATCATTTTACTCTAAAACTAACATTAACTACACGCTTGTGCAGTATAATGAGTTATGAAGATTTTATATATAGGATTGGTACTATTTTTTATGCTAACACATACAGCTGCAAACAAACAAACACACACTAATGCACTTATCAGCGAAGATTCGCCTTATCTGCTACAACACGCTCATAACCCAGTAGATTGGTATGCTTGGGGCGATCAGGCATTCCAAAAAGCGAAAAAAGAGAACAAGATGATTTTTCTCTCTATTGGATACAGTACTTGTCATTGGTGTCATGTGATGGAGGAGGAGAGTTTTGAGGATGAAGAGGTGGCGAAGCTTGTCAATAAGTATTTTGTTTCTATAAAAGTAGATAGAGAAGAGAAGCCTCACATCGACAAATACTATCAAGATGTTCACAGTCTGCTTAACAAACGAGGTGGTGGCTGGCCACTAACTATCATCATGACTCCTGATGCGAAGGCATTTTTTGCTGCAACTTATATACCAAATGAAGCAAAGCATGGACGAAGTGGTATCAAAGAGCTTCTTTTGAAAATCCAAAGTGTTTTTGTGCAAGACAGACAAAAAGTGATTCAAAGCTCACTTGAAATCGAGAGGATTTTAAAAGAGCAGAAAAAATCAGCCAATAAAAAACAAGTTCCTCTTAGTCTAGCTTTGGTTGATAAGTTTGTAGATGCCGTAGAGGAGTCTTTTGATAAAGAGAACTTTGGTATAGGCTACGCTCCCAAGTTTCCTCACGCTTCGACCATCGATACGCTTTTGGATATATATAGCATATATAAAGATGAAAGAGCGTTAGGTATGGCAACAAGTATGCTTAGAGCGATGGGAGATGGTGGGATTTACGACCAGATTGAGGGTGGATTTTATAGATATAGTGTAGATGATGCTTGGATGATTCCTCATTTTGAGAAGATGCTTTATACAAATGCGGAGATGCTTAGTGCTTATGCAAAAGCCTATAAGATAACGAAAGATAAGTTTTATAAAGAGAAAATTGATGAGATAATAGAGTTTGTAAAAGTGAGATTTGAAAAAGAAAATCTTTTTTATAGTGCGAGTGATGCAGACTCAAAAGTTGGGGACGAGAAAGAGGAAGGTGCTTACTTCGTTTTTGATTTTTCTGATACTAAAAAGCACTTGGAGCAACACGGATATGAAAACTCTCAAGAGATTTTGGACTATTTTAACATCACAGATGTGGGCAATTTTGAACACAATCAAAACAATCCCTATTTAGATGGAGAGAAGAAGCCAAAAAACCTCAAAGAGATTAAAAAGGTACTTAAAAGTTTAAGAGAGACAAAAGAGTACCCTTTTGTGGACTACAAAATCATAACTTCTTGGAATGCTATGTATATCTCTGCACTTTTTGAAGCAGACTATAACAAAAAAGCGATAAAACACCTTGACACTTTGATGGAAAAGCTTTACATAGGCGATGTGCTGTATCATCAAAGGATTTTACATAAAAAGCCAAAAGTGGGAGCTCTTTTAGAGGACTATTCGTTTTTGATTACTACTTTGCTCAAGGCTTATGATTATAGTTTGGATAGCAAG
>CAYOWG010000101.1:0-4500 GCA_964407605.1 uncultured Sulfurospirillum sp.
AAGCTAACCGATACTAACTCCGTCAAAACCATCATCTTTTTTGTTAAACACATATGCTTCCATAGGATTTTCACCAACTTGGAATATTATCTTACATGTATCAAAATCAGACTTTTTCAATCCGCTCATAACTACATCTAAGATGTATGCCTTGGTGTTTTCAAGACTAGTTGAAGTATCTCCCTCATAGGCAAATTTTTCCCCCTCAATTTGAGCTAAGCCCTTTTTGTTGAGGTGTTCATCAAATAAACTACTATTTTCAAGACCTTTTACATCTACTATCAAAACTACTTTCAAAATAGAATCCTAATTTTAAAGTTCTATTATTATGCCTATAAAGAATTAAGATGTGCTAAAAAAGCTTCAGCATTTTTAAAGCCAATAATTCTCTTTGATTTTAATTCTTTACCATTTTTAAAAAACATAATTGCAGGTGGTCCAAAAAGTCCGAACTCTTTAAGTATTTCTTTATCGTCTGCACTGTTTTTTGTAACATCAATCTTTATGAGATTAAACTCTTTTAGCTTTTCTCTAACTAATGTATCTGAAAATGTATAATGCTCTAGCTCAACACAACTCACACACCAGTCAGCATAAAAATCAATCATCACAGGCTTTTTTGACTTAGCTATAATGAATTTAAGTTCTCTTAGTGTTGGCACAACTGTAAATATTTTCTCATCTATAATCTGTGCTGATGCTCCAGTAGATGGTCTAGAAGAAAACTTTTCTAGTGGATTTAATGGGTTTGTCGCAGATGTCATAGTTCCAACAAAAAGCATAATCCCATATATGAATATAACTAAGGCTAAACTCTTAATAAGTTTTTTCCAACCGCTAGCCCCTTGCTCTAATCTTTCTAAAGCACCCATGTATATAGCTGAGCTTAAAAATAGCATTGCCCATAAAAACATAATTATGCCAGCAGGAACAACGCGAGAAAGTGTCCATATGGCAAGCCCAAGCATCACAACACCAAATATACTCTTTATAGCATCCATCCATTCGCCAGGGCGAGGCATATACTTTCCAGCCCCAGTTCCAATGGCGAGCAACGGAAGTCCCATACCCATACTCATCACAAAAAGAGCAGCCCCACCAAGAAGTGCATCACCGCTTTGCCCTATATAAACAAGAGCTCCTGCAAGTGGTGCTGCTATGCAAGGTCCCATGATAAGAGCTGAGATAAATCCCATAACAGCAACGCCAAGCACACCTTGCCCCTGCATCTCATCTGATTTTTTACTTAGTTTTGACTGGATAAATGAAGGCATTTGTAGCTCATAAAAACCAAACATGGACAAGGCAAGTACTACAAAAACTCCAGAAAAAATCCCTATTGCCCAAGGGTTTTGAAGTGCTGCAGATATATTGGCTCCAAAAAGTCCAGCTAAAACTCCTGCGATTGTATATGCTAAAGACATCGACAAAACATAGACCAAAGAGAGCATAAATGCTCGTTTTGTTGTCATATTTTTACCAGATTGAGAGACTATAATGGATGAAAGTATAGGTATCATCGGGAAAATACAAGGCGTAAAGGAGAGCAAAATCCCAAATCCTAAAAAACTAAGTAAAACTAGCCAGATATTTTCGTTGTACAGGGTACTTGTTATAAAATCCTGTTCAGATACTTCGCCCTTGACCATAGTATTTTCTATTTTTTGAGATAAACCATCTAAGTCAAAAGTAAAATACTCCTTCATGGGTTGATAACATATCCCCAAAGCTGCGCACCCTTGAAACTCAACTTTTAGTTTAAATTCTCCGCTACTAACATATTTTTTTATGATTGAGATAGGAATCGTCAAACTCATAGACTCGCTATAAATCATATCTTCTTTATTATATACGGCCTTAGGCTTTTTTATGTCACTATCTAATGATGCTTTGATAGGTTCGACTATACTAATTTTTAATTTTTCAGAATAGAGGTAGATGTTTTTACCTAATTCAATATCTACTACAATCAAATCTCCTGTTAGCTTAGCACTAACCTGAAAAGCCTCCTCTGGTGAGAGTATTGTCTTTTGTTTTACTGCAAAAAGTGATGTGGAAAACAGGAGTGTAATTAAAAAAAGTTTTAGAAATTGTCTCAAAATGTATCCTTATGAGTATAAATACTAGAAGTTTATCAATTTATTATAAATATTTAGATAATATTAAAAAATAAAGGAGCTAAAAGTGAAAGAAATATATAAAAATGATTCTTACAAAAAGGAAGATGATAACAAAATACAAATATGGGTAAAAAAAGAGACGCTAGCTTATGAAAAAGAGTTAAATTTTCTACAAATTGAGCTTATGAAACTTCAAAGACATGTTAAAGACAAAGGTCTTAAGATTCTTATGATATTTGAAGGAAGAGATGCGGCTGGAAAAGGTGGGACTATCAAAAGAATCACCGAACACTTAAACCCAAGAGTTGCGAGAGTAGTTGCACTTGAAAAGCCAACAGAAGTCGAGAGAACTGAGTGGTATTTCCAAAGATATGTTAGGCACTTACCTCATGCAGGAGAGATTGTCCTTTTTGATAGAAGCTGGTATAACAGGTCTATGGTTGAACCAGTTATGGGGTTTTGTACAGAGAGACAACAACACAAGTTTTTAAAAGATGCTCCGCTGTTTGAAAGTATGCTTGTTGGGGAAGGTATCAAGATTTTTAAATTTTACTTTTCAGTATCTAAAGAAGAGCAGAAAAAAAGATTTAAATCAAGAAAACTAGATCCACTAAAGCAACACAAACTATCTCCAGTTGATGAAAAATCACAAGAGCTATGGGATGAGTACTCGCTTGCGAAATACATGATGCTAAGTGCTACTCACACAGAAGTAGCTCCTTGGACAATTATAAAAAGTGACAATAAGAAAAAAGCAAGAATAAATACCATCAAGCACATACTAAGCTTCAATGATTATCCAGATAAAGTTGATCAATCAAAACTTGATGTTGATAGAAGTATCGTTGTATATGGAAGAGATGAAGCAATAAATATGGAAAAAACTTTTAAATTTTCTGCAAAAAACTAGATTGTTGCCACCTTAAAGGTGGCAACAAAACTCATTACTCTACTTCAGCGTCGATTACATCTTCGTCTTTTTTTGCACCTTTTGGCTCTTCTTTTTTAGCATCTTTATCATCTTTTTTGTACATAGCTTCCGCTAACTTATGACTAGCTTCCGTAAGGATCTTAACTTTTTCATCAATCTGCTCTTTTGTTGCATTTTCATTAGCTAAAACATCTTTCAGCTCTTTTAGTTTTTCTTCGATATTTGACTTATCTTCAGCAGATATATTCTCGCCCGTCTCAGCTAGTGATTTCTCTGTTTGATGTGCTAGAGCATCAGCTTTATTCCTAGCATCTACTGCTTCTTTACGCTTTTTGTCATCTTCTTTGTGAAGTTCAGCGTCTTTTATCATCTTTTCGATTTCAGCGTCGTCAAGTCCACTTGAGCCAGTTATCGTGATAGTTTGAGCTTTTCCTGTTGCCTTATCAGTCGCACTTACAACCAAGATACCATTTGCATCAATATCAAACGAAACTTCTATTTGAGGAACGCCTCTTGGAGCTGGTGGAATATTTTCAAGATTAAACTGACCTAAAGACTTGTTATCTTTAGCAAACTCACGCTCTCCTTGGATAGCGTTGATTGTTACTGCTGGCTGATTGTCTTCCGCTGTTGAAAAAATTTGAGTCTTCTTAACAGGGATAGTCGTTCCTTTTTCAATTAACTTCGTCATAACTCCACCAAGAGTCTCAATTCCAAGACTTAGTGGTGTAACATCAAGAAGAAGAACATCTTTAGCATCACCTTTTATAACAGCACCTTGGATAGCAGCTCCAATCGCAACAACTTCATCAGGGTTTACTGATTTGTTAAGCTCTTGTCCAAAAAATGCTTTAATTTTCTCTTGTACTAGCGGTATCCTAGTGCTTCCACCAACCATAATAATCTCTTTTATCTCATCTTTACTCAAATCACTATCTTTAACAACTTCTGCAATCTTAGTGATAGTCTCATCCACTAAATCATCTATCATAGACTCAAACTTAGCACGAGTAAGTTTTTTAACCAAGTGCTTTGGTCCTGATGCATCTGCAGTGATAAACGGAAGGTTTACTTCGGTCTCTGTTGCAGCTGAAAGCTCTTTTTTTGCATTCTCTGCAGCTTCTTTTAGTCTCTGAAGAGCCATAATATCGTTTTTAATGTCTATTGCCGTATCTTTTTTAAACTCCCCTGCTAACCAATCAATTAGACGATTATCAAAGTCATCTCCACCCAAAAATGCATTACCACCAGTCGCTAAAACTTCTACAACATTATCGCCAGTCTCTAGAACCGTAACATCAAAAGTACCGCCACCAAGGTCATAAACAACTATCTTTTCAGCATCTTTTTTATCAAGTCCATAACTCAAAGCTGCTGAAGTTGGCTCGTTTATAATTCTAAGAACATTTAGTCCAGCAATCACACCAGCCTCTTTTGTCGCTTTTCTTT
>CAYOWG010000102.1:0-2765 GCA_964407605.1 uncultured Sulfurospirillum sp.
GAATAGAGAAAGTCAATAAAGAGTACTTTTTAAAAGAGCAGTTAAAGCAGATACAACAAGAGCTAGGAACTGACAATCAAAGAGACGAAGAGATAGAGGAGTATCGCAAAAAGCTTGAGGCACGAAAGAGTGCTATGAGTGAAGATGCTCACAAAGAGATAAAAAAACAGATAGACAAACTAGCTCGCATACACCCTGACTCTAGTGATGCTAACATGATACAGAGCTATCTTGATTGGGTTATCGAGATACCGTTTGGGGCATTGTCGAAAAAAAGCCTTGATATACTTGAGGTTAGACGCCAACTCGATAACGACCACTACTCTTTGGAGAGACCAAAAGATAGGATAGAGGAGTATTTTGCGGTTCGTGAGCTACTTGCAAAAAGAGGGATAAAACCAAAAGAGGGGAGTGGGGCTATCATCTGCTTTGCTGGACCTCCTGGTGTGGGAAAGACCTCTTTGGCAAACTCGATAGCAACGGCACTAAAGAGAAAACTTGTGAGGATTGCTCTAGGTGGGCTTGAAGATGTCAATGAGCTAAGAGGGCATAGGAGAACCTATATAGGGGCGATGCCTGGCAGGATAGTTCAAGGCTTGATTGAGGCTGAGCAGATGAATCCCGTGGTTGTGCTTGATGAGATAGATAAGGTAGCAAAGAGTTTTAGGGGAGATCCGACTGCTGTTTTGCTAGAAGTACTAGACCCTGAGCAAAATAACAAGTTTAGAGATTACTATCTAAACTTCAATATAGATTTGAGTAAGATAGTTTTTATAGCGACTGCAAACGATATAGGTGCGATTCCAGCTCCGCTTCGTGATAGGATGGAGTTTATATTTTTGAGCTCATACACTCCTCAGGAGAAGTATGAGATCATGAGAAAGTATCTAGTGCCTCAGGAGCTAAAAAAGCACGGTTTAAAACGAACAGAGATATCCTTTACAAAGGGTGCTAGTGAGACTATCATAGAAAACTATACTAGAGAATCAGGCGTGAGAAATCTAAGAAGAAGAGTAGCCGAGATACTAAGAAAAGTGGCAAAACAGATTATGATAGATCCAAGTACAAAAAAGATATCTATAACTCAAAAAAACATTGAGAATTATCTTGAGAAGAAAGTTTTTGAGATTGAAGAGAGAGATAAAAAAGATACAGTAGGACAGGTAAATGGTCTGGCTTGGACTAGTGTTGGTGGAGATGTACTAAAGATAGAGGCAACAAAAATCAAAGGCAAGGGAGTTATGCAGATAACTGGCTCTTTGGGTGATGTTATGAAAGAGTCGGCTAGGATTGCTCTTAGTGTGGTTAAGGTTCTTGTGGATGAGGGAAAGATAGATATAGACAAATCTAAGATACCTTTAACTGTTAAAGAAAAAGAGGAAAAGAGTGAGATAGAAGCTAGTGAGATATATAGAAGGTTTGACCTTCATGTGCATGTCCCTGAAGGCGCTACTCCAAAAGATGGACCTAGTGCTGGTATCACTATGGCGACAGCTATCGCTTCGATATTTACCAATAAAGAAGTAAAAAGTAGTGTTGCTATGACGGGTGAGCTTACTTTGACTGGTAAGGTTCTGCCTATTGGAGGACTTAAAGAGAAGCTAATTGCGGCATATAAGGCTAAGATAACAACTGCTCTAATACCAAAGAAAAACTATGAAAATGATTTAAAAGATATACCTGAAGAGGTAAAATCAAAGATGACGCTGATACCTATTACTCGGATTGAAGAGGTTTTGGAGTATGCGATAAAGGAGTTTTAGCTCCTTTATCTCTTAAGATCTAGCCTTGTAGCTGATCAAATGGGTGAGATACAACATTTTTAGTATCTACGATATACGGTATAAGAGCCGTATGTCTTGCTCTTTTGATAGCAAGCTCAACCATCTCTTGATGCTTTTTGCAAGTACCTGTCAAACGACGAGGCATGATTTTGAAACGCTCTGAAAGAGCTTGTTTTAAAAGCTTTGTCTCTTTGTAGTCTATGTATTCTATCTTTGCTTCGCAATATTTGCAATATTTACGAGCGTATTTTCTTTTTTCTTGTCCCATTATTTTTTCCTTTTTACTTTAATATCCCCTTTTTAAGGAGCAAAGCCCCTTAAAAATTCCTCGCGACTAAAGCTTAGGCTAGTGCCTAGAGCTAGCTACCATTTATCAATCTTACTATTTAATAAGAGCTTAAAACGGTATTTCGTCTTCATTTATATCTATCTCAGGCATTTCATTGCTAGCTGCTTTATTTTGTTGTGCTTGTGGTTTTTGATTGTTGTAGTTGCTTTGCTGTGGAGCACTCTCATAACTGCCACCTGATTGGGGTTGGTTATAGCTGCTGTTTCCACTTTGGTTGTCATCACGACTTCCAAGCATCTGCATAGTCTCAACGATGATAGAGTGTTTACTTCTCTTTCCTCCGTTTTGATCAGTCCACTGTTCAAGCTTTAGGCGACCATCAACAAGTACTTTGCTTCCACGCTTCAAATACTGGTTTGCAATCTCAGCAGACCTGCCAAAAAAAGTGATGTCAGTAAAACATACTTCTTCTCCAGGAGTACCGTCTTGCTTTTTGAACTTTCTATTTGTAGCTATTGCTGTGTTGGCAACTGCACTTCCACTTGGCAGGTATCTTAACTCGACATCTCTTGTTAGATTTCCTGCCATTATTACCTTGTTAAACATTGCTTGCTCCTTAAGATTAAGCTTCAGTCGTCTTTGCTGCTACAACTGGCTCTTCTGGTTTAGCTTCTTCAACTTTTACTTCTTCA
>CAYOWG010000102.1:2865-4402 GCA_964407605.1 uncultured Sulfurospirillum sp.
CTTCTTCAACTTTTACTTCTTCAGTTTTTGGCTCTTCTTTTGGAGTAAATTTTTCTACTTGTTTGTTCCAATGTCTAATCTCTTTTTGTTTTTCATACTTAACAGTCATAAATTTGATAAAATCTTCACTGATACGAAGGATACGCTCAATTTCTATGATTGAGTCTGCTGGAGCTTCATAATAGAATACGCCATAGATTCCTCTTGCAAACTTCTCAACTTCGTAAGCGAGTCTTCTTGTTCCTATGTTTTGTAATGCAGCTATAACTGCGCCATTTTTCTCTAAGACTTCTCTTAGAAATGTAACTTTTGCTTGTAGTTCTTCTTCAGTCAAAGTTGGCTTAAGAACGAAAAGCAATTCATATTTTCTTATCACTATTTCTCCTTGTGGATTTGACTTTACACTCTACATGTAAAGCAAGAATATGACTGATATAACATCAGTACGAACGCGGATTATCCCGAATTATGCAGTAGAATTGCTAAAATAGCACTGTGCTAGTTTAGTAGTTTATACTGTATAATTTAGGATTATACTATAAATAACTTTGTAGTTTTATTAAAGAGGATATAAGGTAGGAGCTTTTGTCTATATTTTTCATCGTTTTTAGGTCCAATTCACTCTTTGCTAGATGCTCTAGCATATTTTTATAGCTCATGATATCTATGCGTATGCTGTGGTCTGCTCGTTTTTTGGCAAGTGCTTGTGGAAGAGGGTAGCCTAGTATCTCTCTTGCGTTAAACGAGCCGTGTATCTTGATATACATGTGAAAAAGAAGCAGGCTTGAGAGGTAGCTTTGTATAGCGTTTATGACCTTTGCTTCATCAGCATTTCCACTTTCACAAAGTGTCACAAAAGAGTCTTTTATATCCTCTTTTTTTAGCAGTTTTTCTACAAAACTATCAAGCCCTACTAAGCCAAGTCCTGAAACTACTCTATCAACATCAGCCGAGCTTACTTCACGACCAAAGAGAGATAGTTTTTCAAACTCATTGACACACAGTGAGAGGTCTTCAAGATGAAGAAAATAGAGATGTTGAAGGGCATGTTCGTTGATGTTTAGCTTCTCTTCCCTTGCCTTTACATGTAGAAGATTTAAAGCCTCTCTAAGATTTGGTTTGAAAAATCTAACAAAGTTCTTTTTGAACGATTTTGCAATATTAGCAGCTTTTTTAGCATCACCAAAATACTGAAAAAGAAGAAAACTATTGTCACTTCTTTCACAAAGCTCTACCAAGATATCTAGTTCTTTTTTTGCTATGGCTTTATCATTTTTAAGCACGACTATGTTTTGACCACCAAAGAGAGATGATTGGGCTAGATGATTTTTAGCTGTACTAAAGTTGTATTCGTCATAGTGGAGTAGAAGTTTTTCATCCCCTTCTTTACTCCATCGCTCCACAATCTTATCAGAAAAGTAGTTGTTTTGGTAGTTGCACTCCCCATATAAAAGCATATAATTTGGCAGCTTGTTGCTGTTTAGTAGATTTTCAAATATATTTTTATACATATATACCCATCCTAAATCAAATTGAC
>CAYOWG010000103.1:0-4368 GCA_964407605.1 uncultured Sulfurospirillum sp.
TGCTCTTTTTTTTCCTTTTTTATCTTCTGCATCAACTTCAAATTTGCTTTCGTATCTTCATCATCTTGTATCTCTAAAGCCTCTTTGTAGCTTTTTATGGCTTCGTCAATTTTTCCTAGCTTTGCATAAGTATTGCCGATATTGTGAAGTCTTTTGTGTTCTTTGTTTTGGCTAAACTCATCTAAACTCTTGTAAATCTCTAGTGCTTTTTCATATTTTTCCTGCTTGTATAAAGAATTGGCTTGATTAAATCTAGCACTTTGGCTTTCAATCCTTCCAAAACTCTGCTCAGCCTTCTCGTACTCTTTGTTCTCATAACTCTTTTTTGCATTGTATATATCAATAAAATCAAAAATCCCCGCATGAGTATCAACTTGCACAAAGAGCAAAACCAAGAAAAATGGTGCTCTTATACTAAAAAAAGCAAAAAACAGAAGCACTAAACTCAAACTCAAAGGATAATAAAAAAGCTCCTTGGCCCCCTCAAACCTATCTCGTTTTACCTCTTTTTTATCAGCTCCACTTTTTATCTCGCCTACAAGCCAATCGAGCTTTGACAAATCACCACTCAGGCTTAAAAATGCTCCGCCATTTAAAATCTTCGCCAAGGAGTCATCTCTTTTAGAAATCACTATATTGCCTGATTTATCTTTGATAAGCCCACCTCTACCGTCACTCAAGGTCGTACCTTTTTTTGTACCGATTGCCAAAACATATAGAGTTATATTGTGTTTTTCTATATATTCTTCTATCTCTTTTAAATCCCTTCCATCTGCTCCATCACTCACTAAAAGAAGGGATTTTTTTTTATCATTAGTAGATTCAAAGACCCTAGTGCTTGCTTTGAGAGCTGAGAGTATCTGGCTTCCTTTAGAGAGTAGCGAACTTGTATCAAGATTTGAGAGCAAAAACTTTATGCTCTCAAAATCATTACTAAAAGGAGAAACTAAAAAAGCATCATCTGCATAAGCGATAACTGCTATATTTGCCTCGCTTGTCTTACTCATAAGCTCAAAGATAGCCTTTTTAGCGAACTCCAATCTGTTTGGAAAAACATCATTTGCTTCCATCGATTTTGAGATATCAAGAGCTATTACAAAGTTGAAACTCTCTACATTTACCTCTTTTTTTTCATCAGAAATAAAAACAGGACGAGCAAGAGCTATAATCATAAAAGAAAATGCCAAAATCAAAAGCCAAGATTTTAAATTTTGATTGCCAAATGAGCCAAGCTGAAGCTTAGCTAGCATCTCTTTTGAGAAAACTTGTTCTAGCTTAGAACTCTTTTTTGCAACATAGAAAAAAGCAAGTAAAACAAAAAGCAATAAAAACCAAGGATATACAAAACTCACTGCCTAACTCCTCTTACATGTAAAGTTATATAAACAAACAAAAACAACAAAGATGCACCTAGTGGATAGATAAAAAGATAGTTATTGTTAAACTCTGGCTTTGCTCTTAGCTCACTCTTTTGAAGCTTGTCTATATGAGCATATATCTTCTCTAGATTGCCAGAATTACGAGCAGAAAAAAACTCTCCACCACTTCTTTTGGCGATTTGCCTCAAGACTCTCTCATCATATTCCCCATACCGTCCAATGCCAATCGTAAAAACCTTTATATTTTCATCTTCGATTGCATTTAGAGCAACTTTGAGAGGAATCTGCCCCGCAGTATTGAAGCCATCAGTCAAGAGTATAGCCACTCTCTCTTTAGCCTTAGAGTCCCTAAGAAGTCTAGCAGAGAGAAAAAGTGCATCATATAAAGCAGTCTGACTCCCAGCAATTCCTCGCTCAATGTTCTCGATCAAAGTTGCCACACTTCGATAATCAAAACTCAAAGGCGATGCCACATAAGCAAAATCTCCAAAAACGATAACTCCCACATGGTCGCGCCTTCTTTGCTCAACATACTCACTAGCTCTTTTTTTTGCGATATTTAGCTTAGAGTCAATCCCTCCAAGTGCATTGGCTATCATCTTGCCTTGACTCATAGAGTCACTAACATCTATCAAAAGCATCACAGCATGAGCAGGCTTGACTGCTACCTTCTCATCTTTTGTAAAAGGCGATGCCAAAGCAGTTATAAGTAGCACTATACTGAGCCATTTTAGTATCTCTTTTGAGTAATTTTTCTTTACTCTTAGAGATACCTTAAAGAAGTTTGGCATATACATGTAGGCACTTTTTTCCTTACATGCAAAGGCACAAATGATGAAAATAAGAAGTATTAAAAAAACAAAAGGGTACTCAAATTGCATCTAAAAACCTTTTTATCAACCTTAAATCTTCATCACTAAACTCTTCTACCTCTTTTTTATACTTATACTTTTCTAGGTACTCAAAGTCCTCATCACTTAAGACTTTTCCATACTTACAAATCTTATAAGATGCTATTTTGCTTTGAGATAAATCTATATTTTTTAGCTCTTTTTTAGCTCTTTTGATAGGCGAAATTACTCTTTTATAATTGATGATTTTCTTAATGATAAAAAACAAAACTACTAAAGCAAAAGTAACGATTAGAAAAAACAGATATAAACTATAATCCTCTATGCTCATCAAGCCCTTTATGTCTCTTAGTTCTTCCATTCTATAAGCCTCACTCCACACTCTCTAAGATAACTCTTAAACTTCAAGTCTGTTTTTTTTAACTCTTGCGCATAACTCTTTATGCTTGATTTAGAAAAATTAATCTCACTTTTTTCGCCACTACTTGGGTCGATGACACTCAGCTCCCCAATCTCGCTTGGGTTTTGCTCAAATCTATCTCTAACTCTCACTACTACAACTTCGTGTTTTTTAGAGAGTGCTTTTAGTTTTGGTGTCTCCAAAAAATCCCCAACCAAAAACAGATATGAGCGTTTTTTTATCTTTCTAAGAGCATATTTGCTAAGCATATCATAGTCAATTACCTTATTTAGAACCTCTACTCGTAGAGATTTCTCAACCGCATTTATAACTCCGTTCTCTTTTTTTGTAGGCTTAGTTCTTTCCAAAAGCCTATCACTAAAAAGCGAAAGCGTAAAACTATCAGAGTTTTTAACAGCACTAAGCCCAAGTATCGATATAACTTCTGCCACTTTTTCTTGCTTAAGTTCACGAGAACCAAAAAAGAGACTTCCACTCATAAGAGCGATGACTTCTACGCTGACTTCACGGCTCTCATAAAAACTTCTTAGATATATCTCACCCATCTTAGCCGTGGCAAAGGGATCAACTCTTCGTATATTTTCACCATACTGATATGGACGGATTTTGGCAAAGTCATACCCATCACCTATAAGCTTTGAGTTATGCTCGCCTAAAAGCTCTCCATAGATGTATTTTTTACTTTTTGCTATTATCTTTTTGACGCAAATCACGGTATTGGTAAAGCCTCTATGATTTTATCTAGTATAATGTCAGTAGTTATATCGTCAGCCTCTGCTTCATAGCCCAAGATAATCCTATGACGCAAGACATCTTTTAAAACAAAAACAACATCAACAGGAGTAACGAAATCTCGTCCATTTAGAAGTGCGTGAGCCCTGCTAGCTTTATGCAGATCTATCGTTCCTCTTGGACTCGCCCCAAATCTTATAAGCGGACTCAATTCCTCAAGCCCATAGTTTTGAGGTTCACGAGTAGCAAAAACTATATCGGCGATATACTCTTGTACTTGTTCATCTACATGTACACTATCAAGCTTAGATTTTAGCATCTCTAGCTCATCTACACTCAAAACTTTTTGTATATCTACTTTTATTTTATATGCTATTCGTCTTACTATCTCAATCTCTTCTTCTTTTGTATTATAATCAACTTGAATTTTCATCATAAATCTATCTAGCTGAGCTTCAGGAAGAGAGTAAGTCCCCTCAGACTCCAGAGGATTTTGAGTAGCTAAAACAAAAAATGGATAAGGGAGTTTAAAAGAGTTCTCGCCAATAGTCACTTGCCTCTCTTGCATCGCCTCAAGCAGAGCTGACTGCACTTTTGCAGGAGCTCTATTGATCTCATCAGCCAAAAGCAAGTTAGTAAAAACAGGACCATGCTTAACCTCAAACTGACTCTCTTTTGGGTTATAAATCTGTGCCCCAACTATGTCTGAGGGAAGTAAATCAGGGGTAAACTGCACCCTACCAAACTCTAGTCCAAGAGTTTTTGCGAGAGTATTTATGATTGTAGTTTTAGCAAGCCCAGGAACACCCTCAAGAAGAACATGCCCCTCACATATAAGTGCCACAAGCAACGAGTCTATGACCTTAGTCTGCCCAACTATGAGTTTTGAAATCTCATTTTTTACATTTAAAAGTTTTTTATCCATATTGCCTCTCTTTGGTATTAAATAACCAATTATAACAAAGAGAAGTAAATAAAAAGTTAT
>CAYOWG010000104.1:0-4339 GCA_964407605.1 uncultured Sulfurospirillum sp.
ATAGGCTTTACGTTTAATCTATTTTTAGATATAATCCAATTTCGTTTTGACTTATGAAATAATCCCTCTGTGATTGTAAGTCGCAAAAGACGAGCCAAAGATGGCGTTAAGAGGCACAATAAACTTTCGTATTTTATTTTGTACTTTTTACTCCATATATTTTATAAACAAGGAAGAGATATGACAGTTGTTAGATTAACAAGAATGGGTAGAAAGAAAAAACCTTTTTACAGAATCGTAGTTACAGATAGTAGAAAAAGAAGAGATGGTGGTTGGATTGAGGAAATCGGTTACTATAACCCTATGACTCAGCCAGCAGAGCTTAAGTTTGATGAAGAGAGACTTGCTTACTGGAAGAGCGTTGGTGCTAAGCTAAGTGATAGAGTCGCAAGAATAACTAAGTAAACACAATATTTAACATAGTTAAAAATTCTTCGCAAGGCGAAAGCTTTAGTTGCGAGGAATTTTTACTGGACTTGTTCAGTAAAAAGGGGACAGTAAAATGATAGAGAAATTTCTCGAAGAATTTGCTAAGCTTGTTGTTGATAAGCCTGAATTGGTCAAGCTCGAAAAAAAAGATATCGATGATACTTTTTGCGAGATTTTGATAACGGCGGATAAAACAGACACTGGAAAACTAATCGGCAAAGATGGCAAGATGATAAACTCACTAAAAACTCTTATATCTGGCTGCAAGGCTAAAGACGGAAAGTCTTATAGAGTAACAGTCAAAGCAAACGATGAGTAAAAAAATACCTCAACTAGAAGTTGCTCAGATTGGGCGGCTTGTAGGTCTTCGGGGTGAGCTTAAACTTCATATTCACAGTGATTTTCCAGAGCAGTTTAGGGCCGGAAAAACATTTGATACGCAGAAAAATATCAGACTTGAGATAGCGTCTTATGACGAAAAAAGAGGATTAGTTATTTTTCGCGGGTTTGAGAGTCGTGAGTCTGCTGCTTGTTTGGTGAATTTATACCTTATGACATCTATGGATGCTACGCTTGAAGATTGTGAGCTTGATGAAGATGAGCTTTTTTGGTTTGATATTATTGGTTGTTGTGTGAAAGAAGAAGAGACTCTTTTAGGCGAGGTAAGCGATATAGAGAGAATCGGAACTACTGACTATCTAGTTGTTAAGACGGCTAAGTCTTTAGTGGAAAAAAAACTTTCCAAAACACTTTTTATCCCCTATATAGACAGATATGTGATCTCGGCTTGCAAGGAAGAGAAAGTTATACATGTAAAAGATGGCTTAGAGCTTTTAGAGAGTAGTTGATGAAGTTTACTTTTGTGACACTGTTTGAGGGTTTGATTTCTCCTTATTTTGAGGATTCTATACTAAAAAGAGCGATTGAGAAAAATCTTCTTAGTATAGAGTTCTATAATCCGAGAGATTTTACGACCAATAAGCATAATAAAGTAGATGATTATCAAGCGGGTGGTGGAGCTGGACTTTTGTTAAATGCTCAGCCTTTGTTTGATGCCTTAGAAGAGATAAAGAGTAAAAATCCTGATGCTCATTTTGTGTTTTTAGCACCTGCTGGGAAAACTTTTGTTCAAGTTGATGCAAAAAGACTTGCAAAATATGAGCATATTGTATTTGTAAGTGGCAGATATGAGGGGATTGATGAGAGAGTAGTTGAGACTTATGCTGATGAGATTTTTTCTATCGGTGATTATGTTTTGACTGGAGGAGAGTTGGCGAGCTGTGTTTTGAGTGATGCGATAAGTAGAAACATAAGTGGAGTTTTAGGAAATGATGAGTCTTTGAGCGAAGAGAGCTTTGAAGATATGCTTTTAGAGGCTCCATCTTTCACAAAGCCTGCTGTTTTTAAAGAGAAGCTTATACCCTCAGAGTTTTTAAAGGGAAATCACGCTAAAATAGCCAACTTAAAAAAGGAGATGAGGAAATTAAAGACTAAATACTTTAGACCAGATCTTTATTTGCGAAGTCAATGTAACAAGGAAAATTAAATGAGAAATAAATATATAGAGTCTTTTGAAAAAGCTCAAATAGCAGAAAAAACTGTTCCAGATTTTAGAGCTGGCGACACAATAAGAGTTGCAGTTGAGATTAAAGAGGGCGACAAGAAGCGTGTTCAGAATTTTGAAGGTGTATGTATAGCTAGGCGTGGCAAGGGAACTGGCGAGACTTTTATGGTAAGAAAAATCGGAGCTAACTCTGTTGGTGTTGAGAGAATCTTCCCAATCTATAGTGATAGTGTTCAGGAGATAACTGTTCTAAGACGCGGACGCGTTAGAAGAGCAAAGCTGTTCTACTTGCGCGAAAGACGCGGTAAAGCTGCTAGAATTAAAGAACTTAAAAAGAAGTAATAAAAATCAAGCGGCTCTTTGAGTCGCTTTTCTTCCAAGCTTATACTATGCTTCTTAGTGTCTCTAGAAAAATTATGATAGAGTCACTTATAAGATATAGAGGAATGGCATGCAAGTAGTAAGTGCAGTAGGGTTTAGGTGTATTATTTAATCTCTCTTTTAAACTCCCCCTTAGCTCCTTTGACTTATGTTTACGATGAAGACTTAAAGCAGGGCAATATAGTTGAAGTTGCTTTAAATGCAAAATCTCGTCTTGGAGTTGTTGTTTCAAAAACAGATAAGCCTGAGTTTAAATGCAATAAAATCTTACATATAAAAGATGAGTTTTTTGATGAAACTACACTCTCTTTGGGAAAATTTATCAGTGATTATTATGTTTGTTCTTTTGGCGATGCCTTAAATCTATTTGTTCCTTTTAAAAAAAACCCTATACATGTAGATATTAATCTAAGCACTGGCATAACTCTCTCAGGCGAACAACAACAAGCTTTTGATTTTCTGGATAAGCACAATAAATCTTTACTTTTTGGTGACACAGGCAGTGGTAAAACTGAGGTGTATATCAAGCTAATAGAGAAGCAAGTAAACAGTGGTAAAAAAGTAATATTTCTTATGCCAGAGATTGGCTTGACTCCGCAGATAAAAAAACGCCTCAAAGATGCTTTTGGTGACAAGGTGGGACTTTGGCACTCAAAAGTGACAAAGAAGAAAAAAGAGGAGATTTTAAAAGCTTTACATGTAGGAGAGATTTGCATCATAGCAGGAACTCGCTCTGCACTCTTTTTACCTCTTACAAATCTAGGCTTGATAGTTGTAGATGAAGAGCATGATGACAGCTACAAGTCAAACCAAAGACCTCGCTACAATGCACGAGATTTGGCACTCTTGTTTGCTAAAAGAAGAGATGCGAAAGTCATTTTAGGGAGTGCTACTCCGTCTCTTGAGAGCTTTAAAAATCTGCCAAGGTTTCGGCTAAAGGGGACTTACTTTAGTTCTAAAAAAACTATATATTTTGAGCATGCAAACAATGAGTTTTCAAGTCCTATGATAGAGAAGATAAAAGAGCATTTGGAAAAAAAGTCTCAAGTTATAGTTTTTCTTCCTACAAGAGCAAACTTCAAGTATGTGGCTTGTCAAGGGTGTGGCAAGAAGGTTTTGTGTCCTTTTTGTTCGGTTGGCATGAGCCTACATGTAAGTGCAAATGCCCTAAAGTGCCACTACTGCAACTTTGCTCAAGCGGTGCCAAAAGTCTGTCCTAGTTGTAGTTCTAGTTCTATGCACTCAAGTCGCATAGGCACAGCAGAAGTTGCAAAAAGACTTCAAGAGATTTTTCCAGACAAATCAATCGAAAAGTTTGACCGAGATGAGATAAAAACTCAAAAAAAACTAAATCAAAAACTAAAAGATTTTAACAAAAAAGAGATAGATATACTTGTTGGCACACAAATGCTAGCAAAAGGACACGACTATCACGGAGTGGGCTTGAGTGTGGTTATAGGCATCGATACGATTTTGAATATGCCTGATTTTAGAGCTAGAGAGAGAGCTATGAGTCTTTTTCAACAAGTAGCAGGCAGGAGTGGGCGAAAAGGCGAGGGCGAGGTCTATATACAGACTCAAAATCGAGAGTTTTTTGAAGAGTTTTTTGGAGATTATGAAGCTTTTTTGAATGACGAGTTACATTTTCGCAAAGAGATTTATCCGCCATACAAGAAGCTAGTCAAAGTTTTAGTGAGCCACAAGAGCGACCAAAAAGCTAGTGAGATTATGAGAGAAGTTGTAAAGATAACCCATAGCTTTAAAGAGCTAGAAGTCGTAGGATACGGCAGAGCAAACATAGAGAAAATCGCAAGCAAATATAGATACAATATGCTTTTAAGAAGCTCTAGCATTAAAGAGTTGTTGAGATTTTCTCACTCTATCAAACATCTACATGTAGAGATAGATGTAGATCCATTGTCTTTTTCTTGAGTGTTTTTTGGTATAATAAAAATCAACAAGGAG
>CAYOWG010000105.1:0-4279 GCA_964407605.1 uncultured Sulfurospirillum sp.
TGCTGATGTAGCTCAGTTGGTAGAGCAGCTGCCTTGTAAGCAGCAGGTCGGTGGTTCAAGTCCTCTCATCAGCTCCATTTTTTGTGTGTCAAATGACAGTGTTTGACCAGGGATAAATAAATCAAAATTTTTAATGTTAATGGTGAGATACTCAAGCGGCCAAAGAGGGCAGACTGTAAATCTGCTGATTTTTATCTTCGAAGGTTCGAATCCTTCTCTCACCACCATTATATTAATAGCGAGTGCGGGAGTAACTCAGTGGCTAGAGTTCCTGCCTTCCAAGCAGGTTGTCGCGAGTTCGAATCTCGTCTCCCGCTCCATGATTTTATTTGGCTGGGAGCTGTTGAATTTTTTCTGATTGTTTTTATACAGAATCAGTTCAGTAACTCTTCTCTAAACCCTTATAAATCACCTGTTATTATTGTTGTTGCTATAAGTGCTTTTTTTATAAAATGCTCATATGGCTCAGGGGTAGAGCACTTCCTTGGTAAGGAAGAGGCCGAGGGTTCAAGTCCCTCTATGAGCTCCATAAAATTAATTGTAAATAAACTTCATATAGGAGAAAGAAATGGCTAAGGCAAAATTCGAAAGAACAAAACCACACGTTAATATAGGAACTATTGGTCATGTTGATCATGGTAAAACAACTCTAACTGCAGCAATCTCAGCAGTACTTTCACATAAAGGTCTTGCAGAATTTAAAGATTTTGATGGTATTGATAATGCACCAGAAGAGAGAGAAAGAGGAATTACGATTGCTACTTCTCACATAGAGTATGAGACAGAAGCTCGTCACTACGCACATGTTGATTGTCCAGGTCACGCGGATTATGTTAAGAACATGATTACTGGTGCTGCTCAGATGGATGGTGCTATACTTGTTGTATCAGCAGCTGATGGACCTATGCCACAAACTCGTGAGCATATCCTTTTATCTCGTCAAGTTGGTGTTCCTTGTATCGTTGTTTTCATGAACAAATCAGATATGGTTGATGATGAGGAGCTTCTTGAGTTAGTAGAGATGGAAATCAGAGAGCTGCTTAGTGAGTACGACTTTCCAGGTGATGAAATTCCTATCGTTGCAGGATCTGCTCTTAAAGCACTTGAAGAAGTAAAAGCAGGTAACGACGGTGAGTGGAGTGCTAAGATAATGGAGCTTATGGATCAAGTTGATTCTTATATCCCAGAGCCAGTAAGAGAGACTGATAAAGATTTCTTAATGCCTGTTGAAGATGTATTTTCAATCTCGGGTCGTGGTACTGTTGTTACAGGAAGAATCGAAAGAGGAACTATAAAAGTTGGAGATACAATTGAAATCGTTGGTATCAAAGACACTCAAACTACAACAGCTACTGGTATAGAGATGTTTAGAAAAGAGATGGACCAAGGCGAAGCTGGAGATAACTGCGGAATTTTACTTCGTGGTATAGCTAAAGAAGCAGTTGAGAGAGGTATGGTTCTTTGTAAGCCAGGCTCAATCACTCCTCATACGAGCTTTGTAGCTGAGATTTATGTTCTTAGTAAAGATGAAGGTGGAAGACATACTCCATTCTTTAATAACTATAAACCACAATTCTACTTTAGTACAACAGATGTTACAGGTTCAATCACTCTACCAGAAGGTACCGAGATGGTTATGCCTGGTGATAATGTTAAAATCAATGTAGAGCTAATCTCTCCAATCGCAATGGAAGATGGTACTAGATTTGCAATCCGTGAGGGTGGTAAAACTGTTGGTGCTGGAGTTGTTGCTTCAATAACAAAGTAAATAAAATTATTTTAAAGGGAAGAGTTAATCTTCCCTTCTACAAAAGGCAATTTAGATGACAATTAAAATAGGATTAAAGTGCGTTGAGAGTGGAGATATAAACTACACTACAACAAAAAACTCTAAGACATATACAGAAAAGTTTGAAGCTAAGAAGTATTGTCCGAGATTAAAGAAGCGCACAGTTCACAAAGAAGTGAAGTTAAAAAGTTAACTGCTTTTACGCACTATGATGAGCAAAGCACATTATAGTGGCAGGGACTAAAGTCCCTACAATCCACTAAAGCTTAGAAAATTTTAATTTTCTAGAAAAGTGCGTAAGGTAGAAGTTAGTTATATCCCTCTTTTTGAGGAGATAATATATAGGGCAGTAGCTCCAATTGGTAGAGCTACGGTCTCCAAAACCGTAGGTTGTGGGTTCGAATCCCTCCTGCCCTGCCACTAATTTAAGGTAAAAAAATGGAAAAATTAATAACTTATTATAATCATTCAAAAGTGGAAATATCTAAAGTTATTTTCCCAGTTAAAGAACAGATAAGAAATGCTTTTATATCTGTTTTTGTTGTTGTTACGGTAATATCGTTATATTTGGCACTGATTGACTTTATTATGTCATCTGTTTTATCTGCAGTAATGTAGTTTAGCATGGATCATAAATGGTATGCAATCCAGACTTATGCTGGAAGCGAACAAGCAGTAAAAAGAGCAATCGAAGAGATAGTTGTAAATAACTCAATTGAAGATAAACTTAAAGCTATCATCGTCCCAACAGAAGATGTGATTGAAGTGAAAAATGGAAAGAAAAAGATAACTGAAAGAAGTCTATATCCAGGGTATGCGTTTGCACATCTTGATTTAGATACAAGACTTTGGCATATGATTCAGTCTTTGCCAAAAGTTGGTCGTTTTATTGGAGAGTCAAAAAAACCTACTCCTCTAACCGAAAAAGATATTCAATTGATTTTAGAAAAAGCAGAGAAAAAAGGTGCACCAAAACCAAAAATCTACTTTGAAACTGGAGAGAGCGTACGGATTGTAGAAGGTCCATTTACGAACTTTACAGGAGTAGTTGAAGAGTATGATATGGAGCATGGCAAACTGAAGCTAAATGTTCTTATATTTGGCAGAAGTACACCAGTAGAGATTCTCTACACTCAAGTTGAAAAAATAGTTTAAAGGATACTTAGAAATGGCAAAGAAAATAAAAGGCGAGATTAAATTACAAATCGCTGCTGGAAAAGCAAATCCATCACCACCAGTAGGTCCAGCACTTGGACAGCATGGTGTGAACATAATGGAATTTTGTAAAGCATTTAATGAAAAGACAAAAGATAAGATGGGCTACAATATCCCAGTTATCATTACAGTTTATGCAGATAGAAGTTTTACATTTATCACTAAGCAACCACCAGCATCTGATCTTATCATGAAGGCAGCTGGTATCAAAAAAGGTACTGACAATCCAATAACAAACAAAGTTGGAAAGCTTACAAAAGCTCAAGTTCTTGAGGTTGTAGAGCAAAAAATCGCTGATCTAAATACAAATGATCGTGAACAAGCAGCTAAGATTATAGCTGGGTCTGCAAGAAGTATGGGTGTTGAAATAGTAGATTAATTCTACCCCTTAACCGCTTAGGGTAATAAAGCGGAAGCAAAATTGCGTGGAGAAATAAAAATGGCAAAAGTAACAAAAAGATTTCAGGAATTACTGAAAAAAGTAGATGCAGAAAAGAAATATTCTGCTCAAGAAGCTCTAAGCACTGTAAGAAGTTTAGCTTCAGCAAAGTTTGATGAGACTGTAGAGATTGCATTGAAACTAAATGTTGATCCTAGACATGCTGACCAGATGGTAAGAGGCTCAGTGATACTTCCTGCGGGAACTGGTAAGAGTGTAAGAGTTGCAGTTGTAGCAAAAGATGCAAAAGCAGATGAAGCAAAAGCAGCTGGCGCTGATATAGTTGGCTCAGATGACTTGATAGCTGATATCCAAGCTGGAAAGATTGACTTTGATGTTTTAATCGCAACTCCAAATATGATGGGATTAGTTGGTAAAGTTGGACGAATACTTGGACCAAAAGGTATCATGCCTAATCCAAAGACTGGAACTGTTACTATGGATGTAGCTAAAGCAGTTAAGAACAACAAAGGCGGACAAGTAAACTTTCGTGTTGATAAGCAGGGTAATGTCCATGCTGGCATAGGAAAAGTTAGTTTTGATGAAGCTAGTTTAGCTGAGAATTTTTATACTTTTATAAAAGCTATAAATAAGCAAAAACCAGCATCTTCAAAAGGCAAGTATATAAAAACTGCTGCACTTTCGTTGACTATGAGTCCATCAGTTAATATGGACAATCAAGAATTAATAGACTTAAAGTAATAAAAATTAAGATTGGCGACACTCTTAAAAATCTATGATTGGAGATAGCTGAGGTTTTAGGACTTAAAATGAGGATTTTCCTCAACTCCGCTTGAAATCACCGGTCGGAAAGGAGAAAAATTGACTAAAAATCA
>CAYOWG010000106.1:0-4246 GCA_964407605.1 uncultured Sulfurospirillum sp.
CTTGTTAAACTCTTCTTGGCTAGTCCCTTCAAAAACTGGAGCGGCAAACTTCACGCCCTTGCTCCAATCTCTTGCATAAACTAAAAGCTCATCATCGCTAAGCTCATCAACAAACTTTTTAGCGTTCATTAGCTTTGCAACATCTGCAATTCTTATCATAGTAGAGCGCAAATCTTTAATCCAATTACCTTTTTTCTCTTCAAAGATATCTGCGATTTGATCCCCTAAACGCTTTCCAACCAAGCCTAAGTGCATCTCCAAAATCTGCCCTATATTCATACGACTTGGAACTCCAAGTGGATTAAGAACTATCTCTACACTCTCTCCATTTGCAAGGTAAGGCATATCAACCTCTTCGACGATATTTGAGACGATACCTTTGTTTCCGTGTCGTCCAGCCATCTTATCTCCAATTTTAAGCTTTCGTTTAGTTGCGATATATACCTTTACTAACTTAACAACACCACTTGGCAAAATATCATCTTTTTCTATGATATCTAGCTTCTCGTCGTGCTCTTCTTTTAGTTTTTTCTTCTCAACCTGAAAATAGTTCTTAAGATCTTTATACTCTTTTTGTATATCATCTGAAAAAGATTTAACAATTGAATTTAAAGAAAATCTATTCGCATGTTCTAAATCTTTTTTCTTAAGTTTCTCGCCTTTTTTATAAAACTTCTTATTGACTTCTTGATCTTTACTTAACTTATTTTTTGAAAGTAACAAGTTGATACGCAACATCTCTTCACGATCCAGCATAAGAAGCTTATCATGATGCTCGCGATCAAGTATCTCTTTCTCTTTTTCATATGCTTGAACAGCACGAGGGTCTTTGTCATAACCTTTTTTTGTAAAGATTTTAACATCTACGACAACTCCTTCCATAGAGGCAGTAGCATACATAGATTTATTTACAACATGACCAGCTTTTTCGCCAAATATAGCACGAAGTAGCCTCTCTTCTGGAGTTGGTTTAACTTCTCCCTTTGGGGATACTTTCCCAACTAGAATCATACCTGATTTGATATAAGTACCAATTTTAACTATACCACTCTCATCAAGGTGTGCTAAATCATCCTCTTTTACATTAGGAATATCTCTAGTGATCTCTTCAACACCATCTTTAAGCTCTCTTGCTTCAATCTCTTTCTCATAAATATGAACAGAAGTAAATGTATCATTTCTTATTATTTTCTTACTAATAACTATTGCATCTTCAAAGTTGTAACCATTCCAAGGCATAAATGCGACCATAACATTTTTACCGATTGCCATCTCGCCTTGATCCATACTAGGACCATCAGCTATAACAGAATCTTTTTTTACTTTGTCACCTTGCTTTACAATTACTCTTTGTGTAAAAGTTGTATTTTGATTTGTTCTTAGGTTTTTTTGTAGACTATAGTGATCTATAAAAGCACCATTCTCGTCTTCACCTAAAATATATATATTTTTATTATCAACTTTCTCAACAATACCAGCTCTTTTAACTTTGATTGAAGCCCAAGCATCTCTAGCCGAAATAGCCTCAACACCAGTTCCAACCATAGGAGCATCTGTCCACACTAAAGGCACTGCTTGTCTTTGCATATTTGAGCCCATCAAGGCACGATTTGCATCATCATGCTCCAAAAAAGGAATCAATGAAGCAGCAACTCCCGTAATCATAGCAGAGGAGAGATCAATCAAATCAACCCTATTTTTCTCTACAAGTATAATCTCACCATCTTTTCTTGCTTCAATAAGGTCTTCAACTATCTCGTCATTTTCTACCACAGTAGAGGCTGGAGCTATCACTAAGCCCTCTTCTTGTGTTGCAGTTATATATATGATTTCGTCAAGTATCTTGGAGTCTTTTACTTTTCTATACGGAGCTTCAACAAAGCCCATATCATTTACTTTTGAGTACATTGCTAAAGTGTTGATAAGACCGATATTTTGACCCTCAGGAGTCTCAACTGGGCAGATTCTGCCATAGTGAGTTGGATGAACATCACGCACTTCAAAACCAGCACGCTCCTTAACAAGTCCACCCTCTCCAAGTGCAGAGAGTCTTCTTTTGTGAGTAATCTCACTAAGAGGATTAGTTTGATCCATAAACTGTGAAAGCTGTCCACTTGAGAAAAACTCCATTATAGTGCTTGTAATCATTTTTGAGTTTATCAAGTCATGGGGCATAAGCTCTTCAATTCCGCCACTTAGTCCAGTGAACTTATCTCTAATCGCTTTTTGCATTTTTATCAAACCAGCATGTAGCTCATTTGAGAGAAGCTCACCGATTGAACGAATTCTTCTATTTCCAAGGTGATCTCTATCATCAATATGACCTTGTCCATTTTTAACATTTATCAAGTATTTTACAGTTTTAATAATATCTTCGCTTGTCATAACTGTCACAAATTCTGGTACTTCAACTCCAAGCTTGTGATTCATCTTCATTCGTCCAACTTTTGTCAAGTCATATCTTTCAGAGTTAAAGAAAAGGTCATTAAAGAAAGATTTAGCAGCCTCTTTAGTTACAGGCTCCCCTGGTCTCATTACTTTATATACTCTTATGGCTGCTAGGTCATTCTCATCTTCTATTCCTTCAGTTTGACGAAGAAGATTTAGTGTCTCTTTATCTGCGATAAAAGAGTTTATTATCGCTTCATCTACTCCCTGTGCCAAATCATTTGCAATCTCGATTGACTCACAACCTTGTTCTATTATTTTTACTAGTTTTGACTCATCAAGCTGAGTAAGAGTATCAAAAAGAACCTCTCCACTCTCTTGGTCAATTATTGGAGATGATAAAAATCTATTTACTAAAGTATCTACAGGATACTCGACAAACTTAACACCATCTTCGATAAATTTATCTGCTTTTTTCTTAGTTAATCTTTTACCAGTTGCAATTAATAGTTTTCCATTTTCATCTTTAAGATCAAAATCAACTCTTCCTATAAAGTTCTCTGCTGCAAAGTTCATTAAAAATTTATTGTCTTTTATTTTTAGATTTAGAACTGGATAAAACAGTTTTAAAATATCTTGTTTACTATAACCAAGTGCTCTAAAAAGTATAGTAATTGGTACTTTTCTTCGCTTGTTTATTCTTACAAATAGCGTATCTTTGGCATCATACTCAAAGTAGAGCCAGCTACCACGATCTGGTATTATTTGAGCTGTATATATTAGCTTATTGGCTACGGTCGAACTCTCTTCTTTTTTAAATATAACACCAGGACTACGATGTAGCTGATTTACAACGACCCTCTCAACTCCATTAATAATAAAAGATGTTCTATCTGTCATTAAAGGAATTTCTCTTATAAATATAGCTTGTTCTTTTATATCTTTAACACCAATTTTTTCACCAGTTTTTTCGTTTTTATCCCATAAAATGAGACGGATATTCATTTTTAGATTTACTGAATAAGTAAGTCCTCTATCCATGCATTCGAGCACATTATATTTAGGTTTTCCTATTTCAGAAGCAATATATTCTAAAGAGAGTCTATTTTGTGGGTCATGGATTGGGAATATTGATTTAAAAACTTTTTCAATACCACTCTCTGCTTTAGGGTCAGCAACATTTAAAAAGTGTTCATAACTTTTTTGTTGAACTTGAAGCAAATTTGGTACGTCAATTTTTCTTGGTACTTTTGAGAAATCTACTCTTAGGCGATTTCCCGATTTAAGGTTATTTAACATTAGTCTACCTTACGAAGTTATTTATAGGGGAGGTATTTACACTACTATCTGTAGTAGTTTTTATCACGACACATTTTTTATCACATTTTTCATGAGGGAAACTAGTTCCCCATGAAAAAGTTTTAAAATTACTTAAGTTCAGCTTTTGCACCAGCTTCTTCAATTTGCTTAAGGATAGCTTCTGCATCATCTTTAGATATAGCTTCTTTAAGTACAGTTGGAACGCCTTCAACAGCCTCTTTTGCTTCTTTAAGTCCAAGACCTGTGATAGCACGGACTGCTTTAATAGCATTTATTTTCTTAGGTCCAGCCTCAGTAAGAACTACATCAAACTCGGTCTTCTCTTCAACTGCAGCACCATCATCACCAGCACCACCAGCCATCATAACTGGAGCAGCAGATACGCCAAACTTCTCTTCAAATTCTTTTACTAATTCACTCAACTCAAGTACACTAAGACCTGAAATATAATCTAATACATCTTCTTTTGAAATTGCCATTTTTTTTCCTTTTATTTCTTCTTTTACTCGAACAAGTCCGAGTAAAATTCATATCATCT